>CAYMGC010000036.1:0-13657 GCA_964389885.1 uncultured Erysipelotrichaceae bacterium
GATCAGTCCTTTCCCCTTTTTTTAATTTTTCGAAAAGAAAGCTAAGGCAATGGCTCCAGGACCAGCGTGAGTTCCAATAGTTGGACCAACAAGTTGATAGGTGGTATCGTCTTTGTATTCTTCCGAAAGGAGTTTGGAATCTTCTACATATTTTCTCAATAAATCATCGTTTAAGCCGGTGTATCCTAATGTGGAAGGATAATCAAAGGCGATTCCACCAGACTTTTCAATCATTTCATTGAGTAAGTTATTGGCTTTTTTGGAGCCACGCGCTTTTCCAAGCATTTTGACTTCGCCATCTTCCACCGCAATGACAGGACGAATGGACAATAAGTTTCCAATCGCTGCTGCGGCTGCGGAAATGCGGCCACCTTTTTTAAGGTATTCCAAAGTATCCAACAAAGCCACCAGACGAACCCGTCCTTTTTCTTCTTCTAAAATTTTGGCAATTTCCGCCGCACTCAATCCTTGATCGGAAAGTTCAAGCGCGCGACGAACTAAAATTTGAAGACCTAAACAAACCGTCAAAGAATCAACTAAATATACATTTTCTAAATCCGCAATCCCTAATTTAGCGGATTGATAGGTTCCAGAAAGTTTAGAAGAAAGCGTAATAAGAAGCACTTCATCGCCATTTTTTTGGGCTTCGATCACCGCTTCTTCAAAAGCTACTGGAGAAGCCGCACTCGTTTGAGGCAGGGTGTCTTCTTCAATTAAACGATTATAAAACTCTTCACGAGACAGATTCACCCCATCTTGGTATTCATCATTTCCAAAACGCACATTTAAAGGAACAACATGCAAAGAAGGATGATAGGAATTTTCCAATTCAGAAGAGGAATCCGTAACAATTTGTACACTCATACATTTAATTTGGCTTATCGCTTTTTTAGAGGATAAGCTTCCTTTCTTTTCTTCTCCAAGCAAACGTTTGGGCTTGGTGAGTAAGCTCCTTGAGTCCCCATTTTGACATAAGTTATGAAAAGTAAAACAAAAGGGGCTTACTCTAGGAAAATCATCCCAAACCATCACCCAAAATGGCCTTCTTCTGCCCGAAAAAGCAGAATTTTAGAACGTCGTTTTTAGCGCTTGCTTCAATTTGAGTGAATAAGGAAAAAGGAATTTTAGAATTTCAAACCACAAAAAAATCCATAGCGCTTTTCTGGTTTGGTAAAGTGAAGAGAATTAGATAAAACGTTTTAGAAAGGAAAAATTATGCCACTCACCAAAGAAATCGAAGATAAATTGGCTTTATTACCCGATGGGCCTGGTTGTTACTTGATGAAGGATGGCGAGGGCAACATTTTATATGTCGGCAAAGCCAAAGTATTAAAAAATCGCGTTCGCTCTTACTTTCATGGTGAACACAACCATAAGACCACAAAATTAGTTGAAAACATTCAAGATTTTGAATTTATTCGCACTTGGACGGAAAAGGATGCCTTATTGTTGGAAATCAACTTAATTAAAAAGCATCATCCGCCCTTTAATATCGTATTTATGGATGACAAGATGTATCCCTACATTGAAGTCACCAAAGGACCAGACTTTGCGGTGCGCATCATTCGCAAAGCCTACAACAAGGATAGTGATATCTTTGGCCCCTATCCACTTTCTACTTATGCCTATGATGCCGTAAAGCTTTTAAACCAGCTTTTTCCCAGTCGAAAATGCCGTACTCCTAAAAAAGCCCCCTGTTTGTATTACCATATGCATCAATGTCGGGGCGTTTGTTTTCAACCCATTGATGAAAAAGCCGCTTTGGAGGATCGTGAAAAGATCATTCGCTTTTTAAAAGGATCAAGAGGAGAAATCAAAGCCGAACTTGAAACAAAAATGCAAGAGGCGAGCGAAAAGTTGGAGTTTGAAAGAGCAGGAGAAATTCTCCAACAAATCAAAGCGATCGAACACATTCAACAAAAACAAGCCATCGACTTTGAGCCGCATCAATCCTTTGATGCCTTTGGCTGGTATGCTGATAAAGGCTACATTTCCATTCAAGGTCTTTTTGTGCGGGAAGGAAAACTTTTGGAACGCAATATGTCGATTAGCCCCATTTACGATGATCCTCAAGAGGTCTTTTTATCCTATTTGGTTCAGTATTATAAGGACTCTTATCAAAACGACAAATTGCCTAAAACCATTTATGTCCCTCAAGAGACCGATATCGATCTTTTAAAAGAGACATTTGCGACGAATTTTGTCATCCCAAAACAAGGAGAACGGCTCAAACTTTTAAAACTCGCTCAAGAAAATGCCAAAGAAGCGCATCATCAAAAATTTCAATTGGCCTATCGTCGCGATCAAGATTTGCAAATGGCCAATGAGCATTTGTCTAACATTTTTCATAAACCCATCCATATGGTCGAACTCATTGATAATTCGCATTTAGCTGGAACCAACAATGTTTCCGCTCTGGTTAGTTTTAAAGATGGCAAACCTTTTAAAGCCGGATATCGTCACTATAAGCTTTCCAACTATCGTTCCGATACCGATACGATGAAAGAAGTTTTAACTTCGCGCTATGGAAAATCATCCAAAACGGCCCGACCTTTACCAGATTTATTTTTAGTGGATGGCGGAATTCCTCAAGTGAAAGCAGCTTTGGAGATTCGCAACGCCCTTCAATTGCCACTTACCATTGCTGGCTTAGTGAAAGATGAGCATCATACCACGCGAGCTTTAATCAATGAAGAGTTAGAAGAAGTCCCTTTAGAAAAAACTGATCCTTTATTTTTTCTTTTGACACGTATGCAAGATGAAGTCCATCGCTTTGCGATTTCTTATCATCAAAAGCTGCGCAATCAAGGCATGACGAAATCTGTACTTGATGATATTCCAGGACTCGGTCCAGTACGTAAAGCCAAATTGCGCAAAGCCTATCCTTCTTTAAAAAAGCTCAAAGAAGCCAGTGTAGAGGATTTATCCACTTTACTTCCTGCTTCGATTGCCACTTTAGTGTATAAGCGTCTTCAAGACCAAGAAAATTTGTCGAAAAAAGCTAAATCAAAAAAGGAGTCCATCTAGACTCTATTTTTGTTCCCCTTCGTTAAGGAGAAAGGAGGATGAGGAAATTTTCGAGTCCTCTAGAGAATATTATGAATAACTTACCAAAGCGAGTGAAAACAGCGCGACTCTGGGTATTTGCCATTTGTTTGACTTTCATTTTGAGTGCTTTTTTCATCTTGCAGCAACGCTCTGATCCCCTCTCACGCTATCCTTATGGCACCGCAGAGGAAAGAGAAGTTTTATCCGATTCCTTAGATGATTCTCAAATTAACATCTTAATCAATGGCCAAATCATGCCCGATCAAGTGATCCCCTTTGTGGATGCCGATGGGTTTAACATCCTCAATACGCTTTACTATGATATGGCTTTAAAAACGCAAACAGCCGATCCAGGTTTCATTGTTCATTTTGTCAACCAATATCGTAATTACTTTGATTTAGAGTCGCTTCAAAATATGTTATCGTGGCTTTCTTATGCCGATGCGGTGGCCTACTTTGAATCCAACATTAGTTTACCGTTAGCTCATAATCCAAGTCGATTTGATGCGGTTTTAACGCCCCAAAATACAGTGGTCTTTTGGCGTCCTTCCGACTTAATGGAAATCGCTCCAGGTATTTCCTTGCGTCGCCAAGCCGCAGAAAATTTTTTGACCATGCAAGCCGATGCCAAAGAACAAGGCATTGAGATTGTGGCTGTTAGTGGATTTGTTCCTTATGATCAACAACAATATATGCATGATTATGCGAGTTATTTACAAGGACCCTATGGGACCCGAGAAGAACAACTTGGCCTTACCGTCCATGTAGAAGGATTTGAGACTTGGAATGAGGCTCTTTCTACTACCGCTCCTGATTTTCAAGTGGAAACGGGATTGCAAGCTTTATCTCAGGAGCAAATTCAAGTGAAGAATTGGTTGGAAGCGAACAGTTGGAAATATGGTTGGATCATTCGTTATCCTCAAGATAAAGAATCCATTACTCAATTTTTTTATCAGCCTTTTGTTTTACGCTATGTAACCAAAGAAACAGCGGCTTATTTACACGAAAGTGGACTCACTTTAGAGGAATATCAAGCTCAGCATCACTAACATAAACAGCTTTTTTAGGAAATAAGGCCAAAATCCCTTACCAAGAAAAGAAAGATTTTACAATTCCTTTGAAACAAAAAAGAGTTCGCCACTACGCACTCTTAGAAAGGAACTTTAATGTTAAATTTTCCCATTCGCTCAAAGAAAAAAGGAGGCGAGGGCGTGAAAGCCGAAATCATTGTAGCTAGCGATACCCATGGCCAAAGCTATTTATTGGATGATTTATGTGAAGCCTATCCCAAAGCAGATTTATTTTTGCACTGCGGAGATTTAGAAGATGATGCGGATAAATATTCCAAATGGCTGTTTGTACGCGGAAACAATGATTGGGATTCTTCTATGCCCGAAGGCCGCATTGTGACCATTGCTGGGATACGGATTTATATGGTTCATTCCCAATACTTTAGCTATGCCCATCGAGAAGAACAATTGGCTGAGATGGCCATTAAAAACGATTGCCAATTGGTATTGTTTGGTCATACTCATATGGCCACTATTCAACGCATAAAAGGCGTCTTGTTGATCAATCCAGGAAGTATGTGTTTACCCCGAGATGGGCAACCTCCTTGTTATGCAAAAGTTTTAATTATGGAGGATGGTTCCATTAAAGCTACCCTTATTCATCAACCAGATTGGCCCTTTACCGTTCAAATGCCAAAGCGTTTTTGGTTTTAAAGAATTAGAGGAAGTTTCTCTTCTTTTTCTCCTCAATTTAAGTCAAAAACTCTTTTAAGATTTCTAAGTTAACCTGTATAGCTTATAAGGTAGAGTATGTCCAATTGTTTTAACATTGCTATTGATTCTCATGATTTTCATCTTCTCTTTAACCAAGAACAAATAGACAAATTTGATCCTCAATTCAAAAAAATAGCTCAAAGCTTTTTAGAGGATAAATGGGAAGCCTTATTTGTTCTTGGGATGAAAGAAGAAATCGATTTTGAATGTCCCACTTTACATTTTTTACAAAAAGTAGCTGTAGCTTTTATTACCGATTTAACCCATCAACCTAGCTTAGAAATATTACGGGAAAGGATCCAAATTAAGCCAAGTGCTGATCGGGTCGAGACTTTATTGAGCTTTAAACCGTTTATCAAAGAGGCCCATTTTATTACTAAAGAATGGCTTCAAAATATTTACTCTCAGCTTCAACATTTTTTTGCTCAAAAGATTTCAGACTATCCTGGAAGGGTAAAAAAGTTTTTAAACGAATTCAATCAGGATCTCACTATAGCGGAGTCCATTTTCTTTCACTTAGTCGAAAATCCTGAAAACGGACGTTATCCCTTCGCCTTTTTAGCTACTTACGCCAAAAAGTTAGAGGATGGCCGTATCCAGCAAGCTCCATTATTGGAAATTTTAGAGGAATATAAGGAAAATCCTACTAAAGTCATGGATCTTTTAAACTGTTTGAACGCTGCTTCTGATTTCTCTCCTTTAATTTCCCAATTGATGGTTAGTGGAGAATTGTTTCATCCCTTAGGATTGACCGTAAATGAAGCCTATGAATTTTTAAAAGAAGTCCCCACGTTAGAAAAGCTGGGTATTGTTTGTCGAATTCCCAATTGGTGGAAGAAGAAAAGCAATTCTATCGTTTTAAATGTCAAAGTTGGGGAGAATAAGTCCGCCCTTTTTGGGTTGAATTCATTAATTTCTTTAAAACCTGAGTTACGATTGGATGACCAAAAACTAACTCAAGCAGACATTCGTAAAATTTTGGAAAGTAGTGGGCAATTGTTGCTCATAAAAGGAAAATGGATAGAAGCAAATCCTAAAAAACTACAGGCTTTACTTGATTTGATGGAGACGATGCCAAGGGAAGTTACTTTACAACAAGCCTTGCAACAAGAGATTCACTTGCCCTCCCCAGAGAGTGACCCCGATCTTGAAAAGAATATTCAAATCAGTCATGGAAAATGGCTCAACGCGCAATTACAAAAGCTTACCAATCCCTCTATCATTCGTAAAACGAATCTACCAAAAGGGCTACAAGCAACTCTACGCCCCTATCAAATTGAAGGATACAATTGGCTCAATGCTCTTTTTAATTTAGGCTTTGGAGCCTTATTGGCGGATGATATGGGCTTAGGAAAAACGCTTCAAGTACTTGCTTGGCTCATGAAAGAGTACCAACGCGATCCTAAGAAAAAGGCCCTTATCATTGTTCCAGCCTCCCTTTTAGGAAACTGGAAAAAGGAAATAGAAAAATTCACCCCTGAATTAACCTTTGAAGTACTTCATAGTCGTTCTTCAGTAAAAGACTTTTCTCAGACTCCTTATGAAAAGCTTCCTTTTTTAACGATCACTACGTATAACATGTCCTTTCGTATAGAACACCTTCGGGAACATTGTTGGGATTTTTTGATTCTAGATGAGGCCCAAGCCATTAAAAATCCTCTCACTAAGCAGGCTCAAACCATTAAGAGTTTGAAGGCCCAAAAAAGGTTGGCTATGACAGGAACTCCCATTGAAAATAACCTCATCAATTTGTGGTCTATCTTCGACTTTTTAAACAGTGGTCTTTTGGGTTCGCTCAATGAATTCAAAAAATTTATGAAAAATAGCAAGGGGGATCCTCAGCTTCTTAATAAACTTCAAACGATCATTTCTCCTTTTCTCTTACGTCGTTTAAAATCGGATAAATCGATCATTCAAGATCTCCCCGATAAGATTGAACAAAATGATTACATAGAACTCAGCGAAAAACAAAAGGTTCTCTATCATCAAGTCATTGATCAACTAGCCAAAAGTTTAGAAGAAGACCAAGGAGAAAATCCTTTTCAACGAAGTGCCTTAGTTTTAAAAGCACTTATGCAACTCAAACAAATATGCAATCATCCAGATCAATATTTAGGTCAACAAGCCTATGCCTTTAAAGACAGTGGAAAGTTTAAAATGCTTAAAGAAATTGGAGAATCCATCGCTGCCAATCACGAATGTGTATTGGTCTTTACCCAATTCCGAGAAATGGTTGAGCCTTTAAATCGTGAACTTGAAAAAATTTTTGGATGCAAAGGATTAGTGCTTCATGGCCAAACTCCGGTACGAGAACGCGAGAAAATTGTAAAAACGTTTAATGACCAAAAAGTCTATATTCCTTATATGGTTTTAACTGTAAAGGCAGCTGGAATTGGCCTTAATTTGACCCAAGCAAATCATGTGATTCATTTTGACCGATGGTGGAATCCAGCGGTGGAAAATCAAGCGACCGATCGTGCTTACCGTATTGGTCAACATAAAAATGTCATGGTTCATAAATTTGTTTGTTTACAAACTTTAGAGGAGTCCATTGATAAAATGCTTCAAGATAAGCAAAACTTAGCCGATTCGATTATTCAATCCTCTAGCGAAAGCTGGCTGACTTCTCTTTCGGATCAAGAATTATTGGATATATTAAAGCTTCAACTGATCGTGGACTAAAGAGCCAAAATAGATTGTTTCCTTTTTTGAGATGGAAAGATTTTTTTGATGAAACCAGAAGCAATAGCTCTACTTAGGATAGAAAATACCAATACTTATGGTTCCGTTACAAAAAGTCGCTATTTTCTTAGAAGAGCGGAAGAACATAATGGAAATATCTTGGATATTAAGGAAGAAAAGGAGGGGTGGATTTTCCTTTTATGAGGTGTGGGAATCCAAATTACTATTAAAATGAGATACTATATTGAAAATTTCAGTGTAAATGAATTTAAAGAAAGAAGCCAAAAAGCCCTGGAAAGACTAGAAAAAAAATATAAGAAGAAAAATAAAAAGCCAGAACCCGTAGTGCCCTCACGATTGAAAAGCATTTGTAGTAGCTGGTGGGGGCAGGTTTGGGCCGCCTATTTTGAAGAGCATTATGTTAATTGTGGAGGGCGTTGGACAAGAGGGAAAAAATACATTCGGTATGGTGCTGTATTGGATTTAAAAATTGAAGAAGGACAAGCGAAGGCTGTGGTCATGGGACAAACTATCGGACGTAATTATGAAGTAACCCTTGATTTTGAGCCGTTGGATGAAGAGCGAAAACAGACCATAATTAGGCTCTTTAAATCCTATCCCGCCCATTTAAATCAATTGTTGCATGGTACTTTTCCACCAGTGTTTCTCAATGTAATTCAGAGTGCCCTTGGGCTTTTCCCCCTGCCAAATGAAATTCATATAAACTGTACTTGTCCAGACCATAATCCAGTATGTAAGCATGTCATAGCAGTAATGTATGGAATTGGGATTCTTTTTGATCGAGATCCCTTGATCTTTTTAAAATTGCGCGGGATAAATCTCAATGATTTTATTCAAAACACGATGGGCCATAAGATTGAAGCGATGCTTCAAAATGCTCATTGTCAATCTGATCGTATTTTAGAGAAGGAAGCTTATGATCTTTTCGGCTTATAGAAGAAAGTGCATTTTTCTCTTTCAAGCCATCCCTTATAATCATTAAAAAGAGGGCTTATAGTGAATTTTAGACGAAATTCGTTACAAGTCCTTTTTTCCATTCTCACCAAAAATAAAAAAGGTTCATTCGTGAAAAACACTTTTCACTCTTGAACCTTTAGAGACTAAAAAGATAATGATCGAAAAAATATATATAGATCCAAAGACTAAAGTCCTTGGAGATGTTTTCAAATGGCGTCCTGGAGATGATTCGAACACCCGACCGTGCGCTTAGAAGGCGCATGCTCTATCCAACTGAGCTACCAGGACAACATCGATATACTAGCATTTTTTTGGCTCTTCTTGCAAGGTATGAACCATTAATTTCTAAATTTTTGCGCCCTCTTCTCAATGGTGTAAAATTGGATGGTGAGCAACAGATAAGATATCCAAACTCAAACGCTTTAAGAAAGGGGAGTCCGCTATGGATAGATCGATGGATCGCGAAGGATATATTTTTGATGGCTGGTACATCGATCCCGAATTTACTAAACGCATCAATCCAGGTGGATATTTACCGAGTACGGTTAAATTGTATCCGAAGTGGATTCCTAAGACTTATCCTGTATATTACGATTTAGAAGAAGGACTAAATTCTCCCTACAACCCTCATGAAATTCGTTATCAGGATCAAATTACCAAACTGTATCCAGCTCGAGCCAAGGGACGGCAATTCGCTGGTTGGTTTTTAGATGGTGAGCGTGTGGAATATTTGGCAGAGGTAAAACCTGGACCGATTTATTTAAAGGGAGTTTTTCAAGATCCCGTTTCGGTTCATTTGGATACGCAAGGAGGTGCTAAGCTTTCGGATTTAGTGGTCAATTTGAATGGGTATCTGGACTCCTTACCTAAACCGCTACGCATTGGCTATGATTTTGTGGACTGGTATTTGGATTCAGATTTTATTCACCGCTATCACTCCGATTGTGTTTTTTTAAAGCCCTCTAGCTTATATGCTAAGTGGAATTTGAAACATTATAAAATTGAATATGAACTCGATGGGGGAGTCTTTCAAGAACCACCCATTCAAACCTATACCCTTTTAACCCCTACGTTTCTTTTGCCGCAAGCGAGTAAACCAGGCTATGATTTTGCTGGGTGGTATGATGAACGAAACAATCGCCATTTAATGGTGCGTAAAGGCTCTATTCGCGATCACTCCTTTAAAGCGAAATGGATTGCCCGCCATCAAGAGCAATTTTCCATTCGGTCACGTTTAAAAAGAAAAAGCTGAAACCTTTATCCTTAAAAGGGAAAAAGGTCTCAGCTTTTTTTAACTATCGATGTCGATTCCTTTTTTTAGTTGCCAATATATAATTCCTAAATAGACGATATCTACTCCAAGATAAGCAAAAGTTCCAACTTTCATCAGTTGTCGTAATGGTTCAGCGGGCATCAAATTAACATTCAGCGCTTCAAAATTCGTTGTTAAAACGGGAGCTAAAGCTAGACATACCACAATACCCGTTAAAATCCAAAGAACACCCATAAATAAAATGGACCAACCGAGCTTTGAAGAGCGAAAACGATAACCAATAAGAAGACCTAAATCGATTACGAGTAGGGCACAAATTCCTTCTAAGAAAAAAGTAGCGACAAACCAGCCAAAAAGATAAGTTAGATCCGGAAGAAATCTTAAAAAAGTTGGAATTTCTTGCCAATCTAAAACAATAAATGGACCTACTAAGAAAACAGAGACTTCTAGAAAAGTCAAAAGAGCGGCTAAAAGGCAAGCCTCCATTAATTCTATACGCGATAAAGGAAGAGTGCGGTATAAAGTAGCCGGTCCAGTAAAAAACGTTTCCTTCCACATTTTTCCTTCCCAAACCGCAAAGACAGCTAAATTAGCCAAACCAATTAAAATGGAAAAGAGAGCGCAAAAATTGGCGATATTTTGGATTAAAGTGTGGTGAACCTGACCAAGAAGAACACTCATTAAAGCAGAGACTATGGAAACTCCAAAGATCGGTAAGATCAATTTTTGGGCCTCTTTTAAGTTATAGACCAAGAGTTTTATCATTAGGCGTAGACCTCCCGAAAATAAGCATCTAGGCTTTTTTGTTGTTGGGCTCGTAAAAGATCCACTTCTTCATTGACTAAAACTTTTCCTTTTTTTAAAAAGATGGCTCGATCTAAGATGGGTTCAATTTCAGCGATTAAATGAGTGCTAATGATCATCGAAGCATCATCATCAAAATTGGTTAAAATCGCCGATAAAATACGATCGCGCGCAGCGGGATCTACTCCACCTAAAGGCTCATCCAAAATGTAAAGCTTAGCTTTGCGGGACATCACGAGGGCTAAATGCAACTTCTCCTGCATTCCTTTGGACATTGCTTTAATTTCGGCATTTTCATCCAATTCAAATTCTTGAATGAGTTTTCGGGCTTTTTGAGCATCAAAGTTGGAATAAAATGAAGCATAAAAATCTAAGGCTTCTTTTACTTTCCAATGCAATGGCAAAGCACTGCGCTCTGGTAAATAGGAAATATCTTCTTTATTTAAGGATTTTAAGGGAGTTCCTTCTAAAAGAATGGTTCCTTGATCCAAAACGAGTAAGTCATTGATACAACGAATCAAGGTACTTTTTCCCGATCCATTGGGTCCTAAAAGACCTATGATCTGATTTTTAGAAAGCGTCAAATTCAAATCATCCAATACTTTTTTGGTCCCAAACGATTTGGATAAATGATCAATTTGTAGAAGCATCTCGTCCCTCCTTTTCAAGCAGTCGTATACTTTCTTCTTTGGAAAAACCTAAAGCGTTCATATCCTCTAAAAATTTTTGACATAACAAACTCGCTTTTTGTGCCCGGCTTTGTAAAAGAACATCTTGAAGCGACTTGACAAATTTTCCGCTCGTTCGTCTTGTTTCAATCAGACCCTTTTGTTCAAGCTGCGCAAGCGCTTTGGATACCGTGTTGGGATTGGTCTTACTCATTAAGGCCAATTCTCGTACTGAGGGTAATTTTTGGCCAGGTTCAAGATGACCAGCCATAATCTGGGTTTCTAAAATATTGGCGAGTTGTAAGTAAAGGGGAGCATCGTTTTTAAAACAAAAGTCCATTGCTTTCCTCCTCTCTATTTGTATCACTCAACTAATACAATAGTACAAGTGATGTAAAATATCGTCAATTGATTTCCTTCTAAAAAGCACAAAAAAAGAGCGGCGAGCCGCTCTTTCAAATTATTCAATATCTTCACCATTGGAGGCAATGACTTTTTTGTACCAATCAAAGGAGTCTTTTTTGCGGCGGGAGAAATCACCCGTTCCATCATCGTGACGATCCACATAGATGAAGCCATAGCGCTTAGCATACTGCCCAGTTCCAGCGGATACTAAATCGATTGGCCCCCAAGTGGTATATCCAATCAAAGGTGCTCCATCTTCAATGGCTTCGGACATCGCTTTGATATGAGGACGGAAATAGTTGATGCGATAGTCATCATGAATGCTTCCATCTTCCTCTACCGTATCAAATGCTCCAAAACCGTTTTCTACCACCATTAAAGGCGTACCAGGATAACGATCACGCAATACATCAATCGTGTATCGTAAGCCATCAGGGTCGATTTGCCAGCCCCAATCGCTCGCTTCAAGATAGGGATTTTTTGCGCCTACAGACATATTTCCTGCCGTTTTTTCGGCATTTTCATTCGTCGTAACGCAATTGGACATGTAGTAGGAGAAAGTATACATATCCACTGTACCTTCCTTTAAAATCTTCTTATCTTCTTCGGTAATAAAGGAAGTATCAATGCCATTGTCTTTGAAATAACGCATGATAAAAGGTGGATATTCGCCACGTACTTGAACATCACCACAGAAGTTATTTTTAAAGTTGTCCTCATCAAAAACAGCCAAAATATCTTTTGGATTTGGAGTGAGTGGATAAAGAGTAACGTGAGCGATCATGTTTCCAATGACAAAATCGGGATTGATTTCATGGCCCACTTTAACCGCTAAGGCACTCGCTACGAATTCATTATGCAGAGCTTCAAACATTCTTTGTGGATTGCTCTTAAGTTCATTTAAAGGAATGGGATGATCGGCATTGAGGTCTTCTTCTTCAATGATACCAAGGCCATATAAATTTCCAATACCACCCTCACCCATGCAAGGGATGTTAATTTCGTTAAAAGTAAGCCAATATTTAACTTTATCTTTATAGCGTTCAAAGCAAGTCTTCGCATACTTTACAAATAAGTCGATGACTTTACGGTTTGAGAATCCACCATAATCCTTTACAATCCACCAAGGAATTTCATAGTGGCATAAGGTAACGAGGGGTTGAATGCCATATTTGGCACATTCATCAAACACGGCATCATAGAATGCCAAACCAGCTTCATTTGGTTCTTCGTCTTCGCCATTGGGATAAATACGAGCCCAGTTAATGGATAACCGGAACGTATTAAAGCCCATTTCGGCGAAAAGTTTGATGTCTTCTTTGTAATGATGATAAAAATCAATGGCTTCATGACTTGGGTAAAAAGCATTGGGATCGGTTTGTGGTAAGAATGTACGAGGTGTGTTGACATCACCACCAAGTAACATATCGGGGACGGAAAGCGTTTTGCCATCTTCTAAGTAAGCGCCTTCGCATTGGTTGGCAGCAACCGCTCCACCCCATAAAAAATCTTTTGGAAAGCTCATGTGGTATCTCCATTTCTAATGGTTCTTTATATTCTCATTTTAACAGGAAAACCGCTTTCTTAATTTTGATTTTCATATCATTTTTGCATTAAAAGGCCTAGTAGAGTCCGGCAAAAGATAGAGTAGACAAGAATCTGATCTTATGCTCTAAATAGCCATTTTTCATTAAGGTATGAGAAGTTTCAATGTTCGCGCGATGGCGTTATAACAAGGCGATCCGGAGCTAAGTAAAAGAGAAATCACCTCATGAAGAGAAAGATTTTTAAAACGACCTCTATTTTTTGAAATTTCCGAGGTATCCACCAAATAAAAATTTAGAATTGCCTTCGAAAAAAATCCATGGAGATCTTCATGGCCAAAAAGATCCCGTTCTATTTTTTTTAGGCTATCCCCCTTGATCAAATATTTATAGAGAACTTGTGCAGCCGCCCACTCGAGAGGAGTAGTCACAGCGGAATTTTGATAATTTTCCAGTAACTTTAGCATAATT
>CAYMGC010000037.1:0-13608 GCA_964389885.1 uncultured Erysipelotrichaceae bacterium
ACCCTATTATCTGTTTATCAGATAGCAAAAATTGTCTGCGAGGTTCCTAGCGGATATCTTTCAGATAGATTCGGGCGGAAGCGGATAGGTATAGCAGGTCAAGCACTGTTTATTGTTTTTCTGCTTCTCACCTTACAACTTAAAAGCAGAATACTGCTCCTGCTTGCCGCTGCAGTGCGGGGTATAGCCTATGCTGCTCTCTCAGGTACTTTTGATAGTATCTTTGCTGAATCCATTTTAGAGAGCGAACCAGACCGCTTGGAGTACTGGCTCGGAGTGGATAAAGTGGTTTTTTATGCGGCATATGGCTTGGCGGGGGTGTTAGGCGGTTTTCTAGCTTCATGGTCCTTATTTTCCACCATGATTATTATGATCGTTCTTGAGGGAATTGCTCTAGTTTTAACTATATTAATGAAGGAAACAACGAGTCGAGAAGAACGAGAGAAACTCCAAATCAGAGAAATCATTCCGGAAGTCCGTTCTAATCCAAAAATTGTATATTTCCTTTTACTTCCCGCTATAATCGCTGTTTGTCTTCTTCCTTTCGAAGACTACTATTCGCTTTTACTAAAATCAGAAGATATTTCGTACATCATGATCGGCTTTTTTACGGGAAGCTATAGCTTAATTGGAGCATTAGCCGGGTTATTTGCTCAAAAAGTATCCAAGCGGTTTGGTGAGAAGTTTATGGCAGAAATCCTGCCTGCAGTAATCTTTATTCTCTTTGCCTTTATGTCACTTTTTCTAAGGAGAACCTATTTTTCCTGGGTAATCTATTGCCTAATTGGGATTTGTTCCAGCCTAAATAACATCGCTTATAATGCTTCTTTGAATCGGCTAATTACCAATAGCTTTCGATCTACTATTCTGTCCTGCCGTTCTTTGCTGATTGGAATTACAGGTATGATTCTTTCTCCGCTGGCTGGTTGGATGATTATGACTATGGGATACTCCCTAACATTTTTCATTCTGTCCATGTTCGGGCTAATTATCTACTTGATTGTTTATAAAGGAACAAATAACACTAAAGAAACAGGATAACTCTCTTTCCTATTTGAATACCTATTTTTAGATAATGAGTAAGAAACTGCTTAAGTCTTCATCGGTGTAAGACTACATATACCATCTCAGCTGATTCAAGGAATAATAAAAAAAAAGACAACTAAGTATAGCGATGAAGATACAGTATTGCCTCTGTCTTTGTTATGGAATACCCCCATGTTAAGCTGTTTAAACTGGTTCTGATCTGGATTTCTTTTTTCTTTCATTTCTAAATGGCACTAGCGAACCTTGAAATAGATTCAGTAGTGACAATCTATTAGGATTGGTACAACCTGCTTTCAAGAATGAGGATGGCTCAAAGCGGGTATAATTATTTAGGTATCTAAAAAAGGCCAGAACTTCTTTCTTTTTGGAAGTTCTGGCCTTTTAAAATTTTGTATGAATAATTCAGGTTATTCTTGATTTTTCTCTACTGTAGTTGTGGAATTTGAAGCTTCGTCTTTATCCAAGGAAACCGTTAAAGCTTGAGTGGGATTTTGCTTTTCTTGGTATTTATGAACAATTTCCGTAAATTCTTCACCAGTAATAGTTTCCTTTTCATACAAATATTTAGCCAATTCATGCAATAACATAATGTTATCGGATAAAATTTGGCTCGCTTGTTTATAAGCTTTGTCGATCAAAGCAATCACTTCTTGATCAATTTGGGTGGCCGTTTCAGGGGAACAAGCTAAGGAAGTATCGCCTCCAAGATATTGATTGTTGACAGTTTCTAAAGCGGTCATGCCAAAATGCTCTGACATACCAAGCCGAGCGATCATCATACGCGCCGTTTTGGTAGCCATCTCAATATCATTACTCGCTCCAGAAGTAATGGAATGGAAAATTAAATCTTCCGCCGCGCGGCCTCCACAATAGGTCACAATGCGAGTATACAATTCGTCTTTGGATAATAAGTTGTTTTCCTGTTCATCCACCTGCATGGTATAGCCAAGAGCACCTTTCGTTCGAGGAATAATTGTAATTTTATGAACGGGAGCGGCATCAGAACTATAAGCGGAAACCAGCGCATGACCAATTTCGTGATAGGCCACAATCATTCGCTCTTTAGGAGAAATAACTTTATTTTTCTTTTGTTCTCCAGCAATTACAATTTCAATGGCTTCTTCTAAGTCACGTTGTGCTACTTGTTTTCGTCCATCTCGTACAGCTAAAAGAGCTCCTTCATTGATGATATTGGCTAAATCAGCTCCTGAGGTTCCAGCAGAAGCGCGGGCAATCATATCATAGTCAATATTGGAAGACATCTTCACGTTTTTGGCGTGCAATTCCAAAATTTCTTTACGCCCTTCTAAATCTGGTAATTCCACAGGAATTCGACGGTCAAAACGACCAGGGCGGGTTAAGGCTGGATCAAGAGTTTCTGGCCGGTTGGTCGCGGCTAAAAGAACAATTCCTTTTGAACCATCAAAACCATCCATTTCAGCTAGCAATTGATTGAGCGTTTGTTCGCGTTCATCGTTACCATTTAAACCAGAACCATCGCGCTTTTTTCCGATTGTATCAATCTCATCGATAAAAATAATACATGGCGCATGTTTTCGGGCTTCTTTAAATAAATCCCGTACGCGCGCTGCACCACGCCCCACAAACATCTCCACAAATTCAGAACCCGCAATAAAATAAAACGGTACACCGGCTTCTCCTGCTACTGCACGAGCCAGCAATGTTTTTCCTGTGCCAGGAGGACCAACCAATAGAGCTCCTTTGGGCATCTTCGCACCAATTTCTTGATAGCGACTTGGTTGGTTGAGGAAGCTTACAATTTCTTTTAGATTTTGTTTGGCTTCGTCTTGCCCTGCCACATCTTTAAACGTGGTATGAGTCATTTCTCCTTTGTATACTTTGGCATTGGATTTATTCATATTGCCAAATCCCCCAAAATTTCCAAAGGGAAATCCGCCCATAGGCGAATCGTCATCGTCTTTATCTTTGGATCCATCCGAGGAGCCAAAGGTAAAGGTAGCATCGTCTTTAGGAGATTGAAGACGCTTGCGCAAGGTACGAACAAACCACCATAATCCTCCCCAAATTAAAATCCAAGGTAACAAACTCAATAAGATGGTTAAAAAGAGGTTATTGGAAGTTTCAACAGGAACTTCCTCAAATTGAGCGTCTCCTGCTAAAAGACGATTAACCAAATCAGGATCTTCAATCATTGTGGTGGTGTATTTTTTATTGGCATTGTCTTCTCCCTTCATGGTGTAGGTTAAGACATCGCCTTGAATGACCACATCTTCGACTTGTTTTTCTTCAACTTGTTGTAAAAACTGCGAATAGGACACATTGGTAGGCCTATTGGAGGTGGTAGGCCAATTAAAGGCTACTAAACCGATTACTACCACTAAAAACGCAATCATTAAATATTTCAAAGCGTTTTGAGAACCATTTGGTTTTTGTTTTTTCATTTTGGATCCCTTATTGGGTGTATTCATAAGACCTTCTTTCTAAAACGCTTTATCTAAAGCTTTTCAGTCTAAATTATCTTTGTAAGAAATAGTTTTTCTTGAAACGATAATTAGAAATCTGAGAAAAGTATACCTTAATTTTAGCAAGCAAAGGGGGAAACTGCCAATTTGTGGAAATTTCACAAATTCCCACCAAAAAGGTGAGTTCTAAAAAAGCTAGAGACTGTCTAGCTTTTTAATCAAATTTATGGCGACGTTTTGTAGACAATACCATCATTTCTTTCATTGTCTCTTCATCTTCTTCTTTTAAGGCCTGAGCAAATACGCTTAAAGTATTTTGAAACTGTTCGATCTCTTTCAACAACATATCTTTATTGAGCAAAAATAGCTCACTCCACATTTCCTCGTTAATGGAAGCAATACGAGTCAAATCCCGAAAAGAATCGCCAGTATATTCCACTAAATGTTCGTTTTCGTGAGTATCCATTAAAGAAACCGCAATTACATGAGTCAATTGCGACAAAAAGGCAATCATTTTATCGTGTTCATCAGGGGATAAAGCCGAAATATTATCACAGCCAAGATCCTTAGCTAGGGCACTGACTTTTACGATAGCCGAGGCCGTGTTGTCTACTCGAGGAATCAAGATAAAATTCGCTTGATCAAAAATTCGGGGATCGGCGTGTTCAATTCCCTTTGATTCTCGTCCACACATGGGATGAACAGACATCAATTCCACATCAGAGCGTAAAATATCTTGAACAGGTTCCATAATGGCTCGTTTTACTCCAGAGATTTCTAAAATTAAAGTGCCTGGAGCGAATTGATCTTGCCAAGTTTCAATCCAAGGGCGCAAAAGGGAAGGATAGATGCAAAAAATTAACCATTTGCATTGACCCAGACCTTGCGAAAAATCGGCAAATCCTTGATCAATCCAGCCGCGTTCTTTGGCTTTTTTTAACGATTCAATATTGGAATCAAAGCCATAGACCGTCCAGCCAAGCTCTTTTAAACGAGCACAAAATGAGCCTCCCATTACCCCTAGGCCAATTACTCCTACTGTTTTCATATTTTAAAATTTTCCTTTCTTTGCCATTTCTTGAGTTGCTTTTCGGTGGCTAAGCGATTTGTTGGATATTGGCTCCAAGTGCTTTTAAATCCTCAAAAAAGGTTGGATAGCTTTTGGCAATAGCTTCTGCTCCTTGAATGATGCTGGGGGATTGGGCACACAACCCAAAAATACTCATCGCCATCACTACGCGATGATCGTTATGGCCATCTAAAATGACAGGTTGAGCACTTTTATAGGTTTCTTTACCGGAAATATAGATGGTGTTTTCATCGCTTGAAATACTAACTCCCCATTTTTTCAGCTCATCTTCCATGGCTGCAATGCGATCACATTCCTTAAAACGAAGTCGAGCTGCATTGGTTAGGGTAGATTGGCCAGGAAGGAAAGCAGCTAAAGCACAAAGCATAGGACCAAGATCGGGACAATTGGCTAAGTCGGCTTCAAAAGCGAGACGTTGATGGGGAGAAATGCTTACTGTGGTCATGCCTTGATTTTGACTCACCTTCAATTGGCCACCAGCTTGTTGAATGATAGAAGCGATCACAGCATCGCCTTGTTTAGAATCCATAACTAGTCCTTCTAGTTGGATTGGGGCATTGAGTAGACCAAGGGCAAGGAAAAATGCCGCTTGAGACCAATCCGATTCCACCATTACCGTAGCAGGGTGATAGCAAGCTTGCGGCGCAATGAAATAGGCTTGTTCAGTGGGTTGTTCAATGGAGACTCCGAAAATTTTCATCATATCAATTGTCAAATCAACATACGATTTGGACTGATAAGGGGGCAACACTGCAATTTCCATCCCTTCTAAAAGAGGACCAGCTAACAATAAACCGGAAATAAATTGGCTCGAAATGTTGCCATTGAGTGTATACAAGCCACTGGCAAGTGGCCCATGAAAGTGTAATCCTTGAGGCCCTTGTTCAAAGGGCAATCCTTGCTCGATAAAAATATTTTCGTAAATCCCTAAAGGGCGTGTCAGTAAAGAAGGTTTTCCTAAAAAGGTCGTTGATGCCGCACTTGTAGCCGCAATAGGAATAAAAAAACGCAGAGTAGATCCCGATTCATTCGCATTTAAGGTTACGGGGCTTTGGCGTAAAGCGGGATTGCATCCCTTTACCTGCCAAGCGTTCAATAAGCCAAGCGCTTGATCTTCTTTGGAAAAGGTGGCTCCAAGAGCTTTTAAACATTCCATAGTCGCCTCAATATCTTGCGAAGTCCCGAGATTGTAAATCGTGGATGTACCTTGAGCGAGTCCAGCACAAATTAAAGCTCGATGGGAAAGCGATTTAGAAGCGGGAATTTTAATGCGGCCTTCTACACGACTTGGGGTAATCAAAACATCCATACTTTTTAATCTCCTTTTGGTTCAAAAGCCAAACGGGCTTCTTCGACCATCCATAAATCCAACAATCCAAAGGCACAAAGACAATCCACCACAGCTCGAGCGCGATGAATAATGGCTGGATCATGTCGTCCTTTGATTTCCAATTGGACCGCTTCTTTGGTTTGATAATCTACGCTATCTTGCTTTTTATAAATCGAGGGAGTGGGTTTGATGCACGTTTGGAAAAGGATTGGCATTCCATTGGTAATTCCTCCATTGATCCCTCCATTATGATTCGTACGAGTTTGAATGGTGCCATCCACACAAATCAAGGCATCATTGGCTTGGGAACCATATAAATGAGCAAATCCAAATCCTTCACCAAAACTTACCCCTTTAACCGCGGGAATAGAAAATAATAAATGCGATAAATAACTTTCTACGCTGTCAAAAAAAGGTTCTCCAATTCCGGAAGGCAAACCAACCACTACGGTTTGTAAAATTCCCCCTACACTATCGAGATCTTTGGCAGCTTGTTCAATTTCGGCTTTCATCCGCTCTGCGATTTTAATATCAAGTACCGGAAACTCAGCAGCATTTAAAGCCTGCATTTGAGAAAGCAACAAGGTAGGGTCTAAAGAAAAAGTGGCATCTTGAATCTTGTGGAGGGTTTGAATGTGCGTCGCAATTTGAACACCCCTTTGGGCTAAAATTTGTCGACAAATTGAACCGGCTGCCACAAGAGCAGCGGTTAACCGGCCCGAAAAATGACCCCCACCGCGAAAATCCTGATAGCCATGATATTTTTCAAAAGCACTGAAATCCGCATGTCCTGGGCGTAAGCGATAACGAAGGGCGGCATAGTCTTGCGAGCGAGTATTGGTATTATCAATAAGCAAACACAGCGATGTCCCCGTAGTCTTGCCTTCAAAAAAACCAGAAACTAGGCGAACTTGATCCGCCTCATGTCGTTTAGTAGATAAAGCCCCTTTTGCTTTACGCTTTTCCATGTCCCAAGCCAATTGATCGAGATCAATCGCAAAACCAGCAGGAAGTCCATCTAAAACAGCCCCAATGACTTCCCCATGGCTTTCCCCAAAGATTGTAAGTTGTAACGCATTGCCGATTGTATTTTTCATAAAACATTCCAGGACTCTAACTTGAGTTTTCCCTTTCTTCTTTATTGATAAATATTTTGATCAAGTAGATTACATAAATCTTCTAAAGAGCGATTTTCAAAGTGAAAAGATTCCAAATCATCCACCACTACACAACTCACCCCTTGTGCATTGGATTTTTTATCGTGACGCAACAATTCTTTGGCTTTCTCTCGATCAAAATTTACGATACATGGCAAACCAAGGCGCTTTTCGATGGCTAAAACCCGCTCTTTGAGTTCCGGCGGTAAAAAATACAACATGCCAGTGGCGACGCATTCGCCATGAAGGTATTCGTAATGATCAAAACTTCCTTCAAGAGCATGACCTAAGGTATGGCCAAAGTTTAACACTTTGCGTAAGCCATTTTCTTTTTCATCGGCTTCAACCACACGGCGCTTAGCATCAACGGATTTATATAAGATTGTTTCCATATCTAAGTCTTCTTTTTGTTCAAAATCCGCAAATAAATCGCGATCAAAACAAATGGCCATTTTTAAAGCTTCGGCTAAGCCTGCCGCAATTTGACGCGAATCAAGAGTTTTTAATACATTAGGGTCAATGAAGACCGCTTTGGGTTGCCAAAAGGCACCAATAATGTTTTTAATGGAGCCTAAATCCACCGCGGTTTTTCCCCCTACCGAGGAGTCTACTTGCGAAAGTACAGTAGTGGGCAAATTGTAAAAATCAATTCCTCGCATATAACAAGCGGCAGCAAAGCCTGCCATATCGCCCGTTACCCCGCCTCCAAGCGCGACCACTTGACTTTTGCGGTTTAAATCCGCTTGACTCATGGCCACAAATAAGTTTTCAAGGGTGGTCAAGTTTTTTGAGCCTTCCCCCTGTTCAAAACAAAAAGTATGGAGATTGGAAAATTGAGATTTAACCAAATCCACCCAAATTTGCGGAATTCCCGAATCATACACCAACATAGTGGGACGAGAGAGATCAATATAGCGGTCCAATTGGGCCAAGCAATTTTTTTCAATGACAATAGGATATTTTCCCGAGGGAACATTAACGATCAATTCCATAAAGACTTCCTTTCTAAGCACCTAAAAAGCCTTTTAAATCAAGGCTCAGGCATTTTCTTTCCTTGAAAACAAAGGAGTTTATTGGATTCAATTGTATCGATATCTTTTCTTTCGCCTATAATGGCTCTTAAGAAGACCGACAAAAAAGGAATAAATCGCTATTTTTGAAAGAAAAAAGACAAAACCATAAAGTTTTAAACGGTCCACTCCTTAAAAAAAAGCAGAATGGTATCATGATCGAGGTGATCAAGGTGAACAATTTAGACGCATTGCAAGAAGCACGACAAAATATTGATGAAATTGACAAGGAACTTGCCAAGCTATTTGAGAAGCGAATGGAAGCCGTTGTGCAAGTGGCCAACTATAAAAAAGAACACAATATGCCCGTACTCGATACCACTCGTGAAGCACAAGTCATTGCGAAAAACGAGGCTCGAATTCAAGAAAAAAGTTTAAAAGAAGACTTTGGTCAATGGATTCAGTGTCTAATGGATTTATCCAAAAAGCGCCAACGAGAAATGCTTTCTATTAATACGGTTGCTTATTGTGGAATTGAAGGAGCTTTTGCGCATTCTGTAACCACCAAGCTTTTTCCTCAAGCCACACAACTTTCTTGTTCAAGTTTTGATCAAGTTTTTGAAAATGTCCTCTCTCAAAAAGCTCAATATGGAGTTTTGCCTTTGGAAAACACCAATTCGGGTTTAGTGGGCGAAGTGTTGGATGGCTTAATGCAATACCCTGTTTACATTCACCAAGTGGCAGATATCAAAATTGAACAATGTCTTCTAGGGGTGCAAGAAGCACAACTTAAAGACATTCAATGGGTGTATTCCAAAGACCAAGCCTTATGGCAAGCCAAACCTTTTTTAGATGCCTTAGAGGTAGAAACCATTCCCTACCCAAATACGGCCATGGCGGCTCAATACATTGCTCAAGAACAAGATATTCATAAAGCGGCGATTGGGGCCAAAGAAAATGCGAAATTATATAATTTAAAAATTCTCGCTGAAAATATTGAAGCCGATCCCTCCAATACCACGCGGTTTTTAATCATTTCCGCGAAAGAAAATGAACATCGGGGAGATCATGGATCTTTTTTAATCAGCGTTAAAAGCGAAGTTGGCTTTTTGGCGCGGGCCATTAATGTCATTTCTGCTTTTGGATTAAATATGGATTGTTTACAATCCCGCCCACGCAAAGGGCATCCCTTTGAATACTTTTTCTATATCCAAGCCGATGGAGATTTGTCAAAAGAAAACATCCAAGCGCTCTTTCGAACGCTTGAACCCGTTTGCGTTTTTCGTAAATGGTTGGGTACCTATACCATTCGAAATGTGCATACCATTTAAAATGCTTTGTCTAAAGTAGGAAGGAAGATCTATATGAGTTTTGTAAAAGATAGCGTCAATCGTACTCCAATTGTAGACACCGTTTTTGCGGTGGTAGCCCAAGCTAAAGCGGCAAAAGAGCAATATGGAGATGAAAACGTCATCGATGGCGTATTGGGATCTTTGTATACGGAAGAAGGAGAGCTTGCCACGATTAAAACGTTTTTCCAAACTCTAAAAGGCTTGGATAACCGCAGTTTAGCAAAATACGCTGTAAGCTTTATTGGCAATCCAGATTTTCGTCAAGATGCTATCGATTGGGTATTGGATGGCAATTCGAATTTATATAAAGAAGTCATCGCAACGCCTGGGGGAACAGGAGCGGTAAGCATTTCTATTGATAACTGTTTAGAAGCAGGCCAAACACTCATCATTCCCGAAATTGCTTGGGGATCGTATGCCCTGATGGCCCAAATGCAAAATATCAATATTGCCCAATACTCTTTATTTGAGGATGATCATTTTAATCTCACCTCTTTTAAAGACACCTGTCATCAAGTCATGGCTCAGCAAGATCGCTTAGTGGTGATCATCAATGACCCCTGTCATAATCCTACTGGCTATTCCATGAGTGAAGAAGAATGGAAAGAAGTAATTGCTTTTTTAAATGAATGCTCAAAAACTCATTCCGTGATCTTAATTAATGATATTGCCTACATTGATTTTTCTTATCAAGGAAAATACGCTAAGCATTATTTTACTTGCTTCGATGAAATTAGTGAAAACGTGGCGGTGATTGTAGCCTTTTCCATTTCGAAATCCATGACTGCTTATGGATTACGATGTGGAGCAGCCATTGTACTTGGTAAAACACCTGAGGCCGTTGATGAGATTAAAATCGTCTTTGAAAAAGCGGCTCGTGCTACTTGGTCCAATATCAACAATGGCGCTATGGTGGCCTTTGCCCATTTGATGGAAAAAAATAAAGACGCCTATAATACAGAGCGAGAAGAATACGTTCAATTGTTGAAAAAACGCTCGGATTTGTTTTTACAACAAGCCAATGAAGTGGGATTAAAGCATTATCCTTATAAAGAAGGCTTTTTTGTCACCTTAGCCATGGATAATGAGACACGTGATGCCTTTCATCAAGCTTTGATTGACGAAAATATCTTTACGGTTAAGGTCAATAAAGGAATTCGGGTCGCTATTTGTTCGATGCCCGTGGATAAAGTTGATGGCTTGGCTCCTCGCATGAAAGCTATCTTAGATCAGGTTGAAGCCAAACAAGCTTAAATTTCAAATCGTTTTTAAAAGCCAAACAAAATTTGTTTGGTTTTTTATTTTGCTTTAAAGAGTGAGTGATGGAGTCGATAAGGGGAAATATTCATTTTTCTTCTTTTTTTACTTTAGGAATAATTTTCTAAAAATCCTCGTGCTTGTGCTTTGCCTAAAGCTAAAAATGAAATACATCTTTTGATTTTTTGTCAAATGATGTGAAAGTGTTTTGAAAAAATAGGCTTGAAATGTTCGAAATTCATGATAAAATTACCCGAAACCATAGTAAACTTTTCCCCTGTAGGAACAGCCTAAGAGGAAATAAAGAGTATTTGCTACGTTATTCCAAAGCGGTATCAATAGCCGCACTCTTTTCGTTTCTTTGTATCAAAGAGAGGTTAACTGTAGAGTTTCTTTTTTAGGAACTCTTAACGCATAGAGCCTTAAATGAAAAGGGGACCACTCCCCTTGATTGGCTTAGGCAAATACCCGTCATTTGAAAAGCAAGTAGGTGAATCAACTTATGGAAAGACAAGCTGGTATCTTGTTGCCTCTTTTCTCCGTGCCTGGGAATCAGGGAATTGGAGACTTAGGGCAAAAAACTTTAATGATGATCGATGAACTCTCTAAAGCGGGCATTAAAATTTGGTCCATGTTGCCTCTTCAGCCCACGCAAGGAGATAACTCCCCTTATAGCATGGCTTCCGCTTATGCAGGGGATCCGATCTACATTAATATTGATCGCTTAGCGGAGATGGATCTTCTTACCCAAAGCAGTGTGGTCAATTGCAATAAATTCAAAAGTGCTGTGGATTATGATACAGTGCGTCAATTTAAAGAGCCTTATTTCCAACGGGCTTTTAAAGCATTCCGCAAAAACTATTCAAGATGGAAAGCCGATTTTGAAAAGTTTAAACAAGAGGCTTGGTGGCTCAATAGTTGGACAGTTTACGAACTCTTCCGTCAATTGCACGATGGAAAAGGGTGGACACATTGGGATTCGGAATATCAAACTTGGCCTGAATTGCAAGGTGTTGTCTTACGCAACTATGTAGAACAAGTCTTTTATATTCAATTTTTACAATTTATCTTTTATCGTCAACTCGATGAAGTGAGCGATTATGCCCGCTCTAAAGGATTGCTTTTAATGCAAGATGTACCTTTCTTTGTAAACTTAGAAAGTGCTGAAGTTTGGGCCAAAAAAGATGAATACATGGTTGAGCGCAACGGAAATGTGAAGCAATATGCCGGATGTCCACCTGATCCTTATCATGAAAAAGGACAAGTGTGGGAAAAGCCGATGTATAATTTCGAAGCATTAAAAGCAAGTGATTATAAGTCTTTCCGCAATCGTTTTGTATGGACTGCGCGAAATTTTGATGCGATTCGAATTATTCATTTTAAAGGATTTGACTTCCTTTGGAAGGTTCCTGAAAACCGCAATCCACAATATGGCCAATGGGCTCAAGGTCCTGGTCGTCCTTTGATGGAATTCATTAAAAATGACTTACCCCATGTCTTGTTTACAGCTGAAGACCAAGGTGAAATGCGCCCCACTTTGAAAGAGCTGGAAAGCGAATTTGATATTCCAGTCATGGATGTCTTGCAATATCGTATGGAAACGAAAAAGCTTAAACGTCCAGCCCCGAAAAAAGCTGTTATTTATACTACTTTTTACGATACGCCAACCTTGGAACAGGATTATTCGAACTTTATTAATAACCGTAAAATTGCGCTTCGTCGTTTCTTCAAAAAACGCAATTATTTACATCGTCCATTCCATGACTTAGTCGTTCACTATGCCATTGATTCGGATTCGGATATTGCCATGATCCCTATGCAAGATGTAATTGGGTTAAAAGAAGTAGGACGAATCAACGATCCCGAGCATCCAGAAGCCAACAACTGGACATGGAAACTAAAAGATTTTAGAACTTTCCCTGCTGAACTTGCCAAAGTTCATGAATGGCTTGAAGCCGCCAATCGTTTGGTGCCCAATACCCCTAAAGAAGAACGGGTTGCTCAAGACACGGATAGTTCCAGCGAATTAGACGAATCTTAAACGAAAATATAGATGCTTAAACCTTTTTAAGGAGTAGCATCTATATTTTTTTTACTTGACTCTTCCCTTAGGGCAAGACGCACACTAAAGAGGCTTAAGCAAAAGGAGATCTCCTCATGATTACGATTGGAAAAATGTCTTTGGCGTGCCATTGTAGTCCAAAAACTTTGCGTCATTATGATCAAATTGGCTTACTCAAGCCGATGAAAGTCGATTTGGCTACTGGATTTCGCTACTATGCCCCAGAACAAATTGATACGATGTTAGCCATCCAAAATTATAAACGACTGGGTTTTTCTCTTACCGAAATTACAACTTTATTAAAGGCCTCCAAAGACGAGAAACTCAAATTATTTCATCACCAACGCGATCAACTTTTCCATCAATTGGAAGATTTACAAGATGCTTTGCATCGACTCGACATTCATATTGAACAAATGGAGGAATCAGAAACTATGACTCAACCTAATTTGAAACAGGAGTACAAAATGGATTGTCGCTTTTTATCCAAACAACCCATTTATGGCTTGCGCGAACGATTGGCTGTAAAAGATTTTGGTTTGGCCTATTCCAAATTGTTTGAAGAGATGAAAGGCTTCACCTCAGTTGGCTTATTTGGAGCTCGCTACTTTTGTGCCGACTTTGATCCCAACGATTCGGATGTAGAAATTTTTGCCCTCTTGCCCAATGATCACCAAGCGAATGGATTTGTGGGGGATTGTTTGTGTGTTCACACCATCCATCATGGTGGATACTCAGATTTACCATTGGCTTATGCAGCTATAGTCAAATGGATGGAAGAAAATGGCTATGAAATGGCGGGAGCCCCTTTTGAGATTTATGCGCAAAATGGAACGATTCCCATTCACGATTGGCGTAC
>CAYMGC010000038.1:0-13531 GCA_964389885.1 uncultured Erysipelotrichaceae bacterium
AATAGCTTGTGTAGAACAATTGCTTATCGTTTAAAACGCCAGTCGTGCGACTGGCGTTTTGTGTTTTAATACAATGGCAATTTTTCAGTTTCTTGTTCTTTTTTATCGGAAGACAGATCCGGAAAAAGACCCATCACTTTTGGATTTGGATCAAATTCCACCCAAAAACCACAGCCATTATCAAAAAAGGTTCGTTCAGGAAGTCCTTCGGCCTTTGGCATGGCCGCATAGACGGTATGCATTAAAAAAGAGTGAGAAACGATTAAAGCCTGCGAAAAATCGAGATTTCCAACGAATTGAAGTCCAGCTAAAAATCGCGCAATGACTTCTTGAGAGGTTTCCGCTTCATGATCTGGAGCCAGTTGATCATATTCTTTTAAATCTAAAACTCCTAATAAGGAAACAAGACTTCCCGGTTCTACTTCGTCAAAATTGGCCATCGTGTATTGGGGGACCAAATGATCTTGTTGATGATTAAAAAGGCTGGCACTTTGAATTGCCCGTTGAATGGTACTTGAAAAGATGACATCTGGATTAAAATGAGCCGACTTCATTAAAACGGCTACACAAGCAAGAGTATAAGCTCCTTCTTGAGATAAACCGACTGGATGTCGCCCTTTAAATCCTGATAACTCAGGACAAGGCTTTGTTTTTCCATGCCGAACAATGAGAATTTTTTCCATTGAGAACCTCCTTTCTGGTCCATTCTTGAACTCTAAGTTCAAGAAATGGGAATATGTGCAAGAAAAAAGCGATCTGAACAAGGGCTGTTTAAAATAAAAAGCGTAAAGAAGGTTTGAGTATGAATATTCTTTGGTTTATCTTGAGTGTAGTGTGTGGCTATCTGTTGGGCTCGATTCCTTTTGCATTGATTATTGCTCGAGTCTTTTATAAAAAAGATTTACGTCAATATGGTTCAGGAAATCCTGGAGGAAGCAATGCTGGACGAGTCCTTGGCAAGAAAGCGGGTATTAGCGTTGTCATCTTGGATGCCTTGAAAGTCGTTTTAGCTATTTGGATTGGCTCCCAGGTTTCCACAGAATGTGCCATGCTTTCTGGATTAGCTTGTTGCATTGGTCATTGTTATCCCATCTTTGCTCACTTTAAGGGGGGCAAAGCGGTGGCCAGTATGTATGGTTTTTTGTTAGGCATTTCGATTTTTATCTTTAAAAATCCAGTCTACTTTCTCGTTCCATTGATTATGTTTTTTACCGTATTGTATTTATACAAAATGGTGTCTGTGGCTTCGATTTGTTCCGCTTTAGCGAGTTCCTTGCAAATCATGTCCATGAACTGGTCTTGGGATATGACCAGCTTGACATTGATTATCGCTTCGTGGATTGTGACTCTTTTAATTATATATCGTCATCGTGGCAACATTGAAAAAGTTCGCGCTGGTGTAGAAAATAAGGTCACTTGGATTTAGAAAAAAGCTTCCGAAATCGGAAGCTTTTTTTATGCTTGGGAAGTCGGAGGATAACGATAAATTTGAGCTTTTTTACTTGAACCTTCTAACGTTAACACCGCATAACTGGGTAAAGAACCATCTCGATTGCGAGAAAGAGAACCGGGATTTAAAACTAAAATTCCATCTTTTTCTTCTAAAAAAGGACGATGGGTATGACCCGAGATCACAATATCGCATTGATTGGCTTTAGCCAAATTCACTAATTGTTGGGTACGATTGGAAAAGGCCACTTGATGACCATGAATCATATAAATTCGATGGCCTTCAATTTCCACGATTCGATCTCTTGGCAAGTTGACTGCATAATAATCGTTATTGCCTTTGACTGAAAGCCAATAACGATAACGATTTGGATCGCCACCCCAATCGCCAGCATGCAAACAGCGTTGGGCTTGGGGGTAGGCCCATTCCAATTCAGTTAACCGCTCATTTCGTCCATGAGTATCTGATACCACTAAAATATCCATAAGCCTTCCTCCTTTATCTCAACTTCGTTGAATGTTTTTTATTATAGTCTTTAAAAAAAAGGTTTTCAAAATTTTCCTTAAGTCTTCGTCAAGAGCCTAAAAAGGAGCTGTCCATTGTTTAACAGCTCCTTAAATTTAACTAAGTTCAAACATTCCATTATAAAGCTGACTATAAAAGCCATTTTGCTTCATCAGTTCATCGTGACTGCCTTTTTCCACAATTCGTCCTTGATCGAGTACCACAATGCAATCGGCATTGCGCACAGTGGAAAGACGGTGCGCAATCACAAAACTAGTACGACCTTCCATTAAAGATTTCATTCCCGATTCAATTTGTTTTTCGGTACGCGTATCAATGCTTGAAGTGGCCTCATCCAAAATCAAAACGGGAGGATTGGCCGCAGCCGCTCGAGCGATGGATAATAACTGCCTTTGCCCTTGAGAAAGACTGGCTCCATCACTAGTAATTTTAGTTTGGTATCCCTCTGGTAGCCGACGAATGAAGGAATCCGCATTGGCTAGCTTAGCCGCCGCAATGCATTCTTCATCGCTCGCATTCAAGTTTCCATAGCGAATATTATCCATAATGGTGCCAGAAAATAAATGGGTATCTTGTAATACCATCGAAAGGGATTTGCGTAAATCATCTTTCTTAATCAGCTTCACATCGATGCCATCATATAAAATGCTTCCTGAATCGAGCTCATAAAAGCGATTGAGGAGGTTGGTAATGGTTGTCTTTCCTGCTCCTGTACTCCCGACCAAAGCAATCATTTGCCCAGGCGTAGCTTTTAAGTTGAAATCATACAAAATTTGCTTTTCTGGAACGTAGGAAAAGTTAACATCCTCAAAGCGAACATCTCCGGTTAAAGGAACATAAGCGACTTGGCCATCGGGTCTTGGATGTTTCCAAACCCACCCATCTGCGGGAACAGAACTTTCTTCCCAATCTCCCGTTTCGGGATTTTTTCGTCCATAGGCTAATGTTACTACCCCTTGATCCACCTCTTGGGGTAAATCCATGAAATTAAAGATTCGTTCGGCTCCAGAAAGGGCTGAGAGCAATAAGGTGGCTTGGTTAACAAATTGATTAATGGGAGCCGCGGCTTGGCGTACGAAGACTAAATAACTCGCTAAACTTCCCACATCACTCATGCCATTTAATACCATGTAGCCCCCTACAATGGCGACGATCGTGTAATTAATATAGGAAAACGATACGACCGCTGGCACCATGGTTTGGGAATAAGAAAGAGCTTTTTCGGAAGCTTGTTCAAGCTTTTGATCATAATCCTCAAATTCTTCAAAGCTTTTTTGTTCATGGTTAAAGACTTTAATGACCCGTAACCCCGCAATCGCTTCCTCGACAAATCCATTTAATGCGCCAATATATCGTTGTTGATCGGAGAAAAACTTTCGACTGCGCTTGGAAGCGAGCAAAACATAGGCCACCATAAACAAATAAAATACGGCTACAATCAAAGAAAGTTGCCAGTTTAAGATAAACAACATCAAAAGCGTTCCAACGGCTTGAATAAAACTTTGGATTACAGAAGCAAAAGAGTTATTGAGCGCATCGCTAACCGTATCGACATCACTGGTAAAACGAGCCATCAAATCGCCATACTTAGTGGTATCAAACACCCGTAAGGGCAAGTCTTCCATTTTGGAAAATAAATCATGACGAATCTCTTGAACGATTTGTTGGGCTCCTTTAGCCATGAGTTGAGTGTACCCAAGAGAACTCAACACCCCTATTAAGTAAATTACAGCCGTAAGAATTAAAAGCCAACCAAGTTTTGAAGGTTCATCACTTGCAGCCGTATTCACCACTGGACGAATCATATAGGTACCAAGAAGGTTGGCTACTCCAGAAAGCGACACCAATACCCCGACGGCTAAAAATTCAAATTTGTGTTTGCCCATATACGATAGCAATTGGGCAAACGCATGACGCCGACCGCTTTTTTTCGAACCATGGGCCGTAGATGTCTGGTTATCCGACGTCTTTTTTTGGTTATCCATCTACGCCACCTCCTTGTTGCGATTCATAAATTTCTTGATAAATCGGACTGCTTTGCAACAATTCATCATGAGTGCCCACTTGAACAATTTTTCCTTGATCCATCACCACGATTTGATCGCAATGGCGAATGGAAGAAATGCGTTGAGCAATAATAATTTGGGTTAAATCGTCAATTTCGGCTAAATTTTCGCGAATCTTCGCATCGGTTTTGGTATCTACCGCTGAGGTAGAATCATCAAAGATCAAAATTTTGGGTTTCTTTAACAAAGCGCGCGCAATGCATAAGCGCTGTTTTTGCCCTCCAGATACATTGTTTCCCTGTTGACCAAGTTCCATATCTAAGCCACCAGGAAAGCGCTCGATTAACTCTTTAGCGCCAGCTTGTTCAAGCGCTTTTAAAATTTCAGCATCGCTTGCTTCAGGATTACCCCATTTCATGTTATCGCGCACCGTGCCCGAAAATAACACGTTTTTTTGCAAAACCATGCCAATCGAATCGCGCAAAGCCACTAAATCCAAGTCTTTAATGTTTTCTTGGCCCACTTTTAAAGTTCCAGAAGAAATATCATATAAGCGGGGAATCAGCATAGCTAAAGAGGATTTAGCCGATCCAGTCGCCCCAATAATGCCAATTTTGCTACCAGAAGGAATGCTTAAAGATACATTGTCCAAAACATCTTCCTTGGCTTCTTTGGAATATTTGAAACTGACATGATCAAATTCGATAGAGCCATCTTTTAGCGTCGTTCCTTGTCGGGGCAATACCATGGTCGGTTTTTCATCAAACACATCTTCGATACGATTGAGGGAAGCCATCGACCGAGTCAATAACAAAAATACATTGGACATCATGATAAAGGAGTTCATGATTTGGAGTACATACGATAAAATACCTGTCAATTCGCCCACTTGAATTTGTTGTTTTATGATCATTCCTGAGCCAATGGTTAAAAGAAGAACAATAACCGTATACATCGATCCCTGCAAAATCGGATAGTTCAACATTGCATAATGATTGGTGTGTTCATTCAGCGCAGCAAGTTCGTTATTGACTTGATCAAAGCGATCAATTTCATAATCTTTACGAACAAATGATTTTACTAAGCGAATAGCGGTTAAATTTTCTTCTACCACTCCATTGAGAGCATCAACCGTTTTTTGAATCAAACGGTATTGGGGAGCTACTTTGGATACAATCCATACCAATAAAAATCCCATAATGGGCATCGCTACGAAAAAAATGAGCGAGAGGGTTGGACTCATGGCGATGCACATGATAATGCCCAGAACCAACATAATGGGTCCTCGAGCAATAGGGCGAATACCTGAAGTAATGGTATTTTGAAGTACAATAACATCACTTGTCATCCGGGTAATAAGGCTAGAAGATTCAAAATGGTCGATGTTTTCAAAGGAGAAATTTTCAATTTTTTGAAATTCTGCTTTACGCAAACGTTGAGCAAAACGCGCACTCGCTTTTGCTGCACTGCGGGCATAGAGCCAGCCAAAAATTAACGATCCAGCCGCACACATCAACATCCAAAATCCACGGTTGACAAATACTGAAGGATCATTATGCATGACACCCACATCAATGATGTCGGCCATCAAAAAGGGAATGATAACTTCAAATGCTGACTCGATCCCCACACAAACAAGCGCTAGGGCAAAGTAGCGCCGTAACCCTTTGGTTTGATCGAGTACAGAAGAGGGAAACATGAATGCACTTCCTTTCTTTTGTTCAAAGCCAAAAAAGCGCTCTTTAAAAGACTCAAAAAGGCCCTCCCAAGAAACAAATATGGAGAGGGCCTTGGAGAGTTGCCCATTGGCTTTGATCTCTTTAACCAGATATTAGAAGGCTTTTTCAAGAAATTGTGTGATAATGCCTTAGTTTATGGGTTTTCTAAAAATTGGAAGAGAGATTATTCACTTTTTTAATTTCCATTTTTTGTAAACTCTTGATCAAGAAAGGACGAATAAACCGGATGAATACGAAAGTAAGTATAAAGCCTAGAATCCACCTTGGAACCTTATTTGTTGTTTTATTCTCCATGGCCGTAGCCATTACAGCTATAACGGAAGTCACCATCACAACTTCCGAATAAAAAGACCATAAGAAGACACTCAAAAATTAGAAAATAGAAAAAAAGAGGTTTGTCTTTAGGAAAGTGTTTCGATATTTGGTTCCCCAAATGATTCATAGTAAGATTTTTAAAGTGATTTTTAATGAAAAATCAAGAGAAAGGAAAGGTTGGCTTTCAAGAAGCTGACCCATTTGAAGACACAATGAGTTATAAAATTCCACGAGGAACTCAAGACATTTATGGTGAAGAAGGCTATCGTTGGCAACAACTCGAAAAGCTTTTACGCCAATTTTGTCTTCTGTATAATTTCGATGAAATTCGAACTCCAATTTTTGAACACACCAATGTATTCAAACGAGAAAATGACTCAAGCGATATGGTCAATAAGGAGATGTATACCTTTATTCCAGCCAATTCGCACACCTCTTTAACTTTACGTCCCGAAGGCACGGCAGGCGTAGTGCGCTCCTATGTAGAAAATAAAATGTTTTCTTCCCCAGATTTGCCTGTCAAACTTTTTTACATGGGACCAATGCATCGCCATGAACGGCCCCAAAAAGGACGTTTACGGATCTTTAATCAGTTTGGAGTGGAATCTCTTGGCCTAAAAAGCCCTTATGCGGATGTCGAAGTGATGGTTATGGCCTATTCCATTTTAAAAGCTCTTGGACTTGAAAATATCACTATTTTATTAAATACCTTAGGCGATGATGCTTCCCGAGCCGCTTATCGCCAAGCTCTCAAAGAATACTTTGCTCCTTATATTGATGATCTTTGTACCGATTGCAAAAGACGCTATGAACAAAACCCTTTGCGAATTTTGGATTGCAAAGTTGATCACGATAAGCCTTGTATGAAAGAAGCACCTAAGATGCAAGACTATTTAAATGAGGAATCCAAAGCCTATTTCCAAACGGTAACGAATTTGCTTGATGAAATGGAGATTCCCTATCGCATTGATCCAAATTTAGTTCGTGGCTTAGATTATTACACCCATACCGTTTTCGAAATGGTGAGTGAAGATGAAAATATGGGCGCCCAAGCCACCTTGTTAGCCGGCGGTCGCTATGACAATTTGATTCCTTTCTTTGGTGGTCCAGCCCAATCCGGAATTGGTTGGGCACTCGGTGAAGAGCGCTTATTGCTCGCTTTAGAAGCGGAAGGCATTGATTTAGGCGGTAAACCCGATTTGGATGCCTATGTAATGGTCTTAAACCCTGAGGCTCGAGATTATGCTTTTCAAGTGCTGACGGCCTTACGGGCGAATGGTTTTCGCAGTGAAATGGACTTTATGCAAAAGTCGTTTAAGGGACAATTTAAAGCAGCCGATCGCGCTAAAGCTCGTCTTACTCTACTTATTGGAGAAGATGAACTACAAAACAAAACCGTTACCGTTAAAAATAAAGCCGCCAAAACGCAAGAGTCGGTTCCTTTTAATGAATTGGTTGAGTTTTTAGATAAAATGTTTGAGCATCTAGATCAAGATCAGTTACATGATCATTAATCGTTTCTCATTTTAAAAACCAAAGCGAATATCTCCATCGCTTTTGTGCTTTTTTAGATAGAACCAACAGTCTTTTGAGAAAGGAGGCATTCATCTTTTAAGATGAATTATCATGAATCGAAGTCATCATAATGGTACTTTACGATTAGCCAATGAAGGCCAAGAAGTAGAACTTCTCGGTTGGGTGGCTAAAAAGCGCAACTTTGGCGCTATGAACTTTATTGATCTGCGTGATCGTTCTGGACTTGTCCAGCTTGTTTTTGATGAATCGTTTAACGAACGTTTAAAAGACGTTCGTCAAGAATACGTTTTATCCGTAAAGGGCGTGGTAAAAGAACGTCAAGATAAAAACCCACAATTGCCTACAGGAGATATTGAGGTCATGGTCAAAGATGTACAAATCATCAATCCAGCCAAAGTGACTCCCTTGATTATTGCGGATGAAACCGATGCTTTAGAAGATACTCGGATGAAATATCGGTATCTCGACTTACGTCGTCCTATTATGCAAGAGCGCTTATTGATGCGGGCTGCTATTGTACGCAGTTTACGTCATTTCTTAGATCATCATGATTTTGTAGAAATTGAAACACCCGTATTAGGGCGCTCTACCCCTGAAGGAGCACGTGACTTTTTAGTGCCTTCTCGGGTTCATCCAGGGACTTTTTATGCTCTTCCTCAATCCCCACAGCTTTATAAGCAGTTGTTAATGATTTCGGGCTTTGAGCGTTACTATCAATTTGCTCGATGCTTTCGGGATGAAGACTTACGGGCCGATCGCCAAACGGATTTTACCCAGTTGGATATTGAAACCTCCTTTTTGGACGAAAATCAAATTTTATCGTTAATGGAAGATATGCTGGCTCAAATGATGCGGGAAGTCAAAGGCATCGAAATTCCTACTCCTTTTTTACGGATGACATGGACCGATGCGATGAACACCTACGGCTCGGATAAACCCGATAATCGTTTTGGAATGAAACTGCAAGACTTTACCGATATTTTCCAAGATAGTGAATTTGTTCCCTTCCATCATGCTTTAGAACAAGGGGGCGTAATTAAAGGAATCGTAGTGGAAGATTTTGCTCCTTCCAATAAAGAAATTAAAAAACTGACCTCGGATGCGCGAAAAAATGGGGCGAGTGGTTTAGTGGTTTTAAAATACAAAGACCAAACCTTTAGTGGCTCGGCTGTAAAATCGCTCAGTACGCAAGAACTTGAAGCCTTAAAAGAAAAAACGCAGCTTCAAGATGGATCGAGCGTATTGATTGTCAGTGATCCATGGCTTAAAGCGTGCAATGCGTTAGGCGCTTTACGCAACGATATCGCTTCTCAAAAAGGACTCAAACACAAAGATGAATTCTCCTTTTTATGGGTAGTCGACTTTCCGATGTTTGAGTGGAGTGAAACAGAAAATCGTTGGGTCAGCCAACACCATCCTTTTACCATGCCCAAACGTGAAGATATTCCTTTGCTCGACACCAATCCAGGAGAAGTCAAAACGAATGCGTATGACTGTGTCCTCAATGGCTATGAGCTGGGTGGAGGATCTTTGCGTATTTACGAACAAGAATTACAAGACAAGATTTTTGAAGTGCTTGGCTTTACCCCTGAACAAACTCAACAAAAATTTGGTTTCTTTATCGATGCTTTCCAATATGGTACGCCCCCTCATGGTGGGTTAGCCTTTGGATTGGATCGCATTGCGATGATTTTAAGTGGCTCTGACTCCATTCGTGATGTCATTGCTTTCCCAAAAAATGCCTCCGCACGCGATCCGATGTCGGATGCCCCAAATGTAGTGGATGATGTTCAACTGGATGAACTTGATTTGGCCATTTGTACTAAGCCAGAGGATCGTACTCTTTTAGCCGCAATCCAAAAGGGAATGATTCCTCTTACGCTTTCTGATGGTTCGACTATAGAAGTGAGCTTGGATGAAATTCGAGCTTGGAAAGAAAATCAATAACTTTTTCAGGGTTGGAATCGCAACGATTCCAACCCTCTTTTTATAAAAGGATGCGCCTTCCACTTTTTGTCATCGCTTTAGAGTATTAAAAAAACTTGTTTCGTAAAGACGAAACAAGTAAAGGATCTACTACTTTCCATAGTAATTTTTCATAAATTCATTTTTATATTCTTCAAAACGGCCATCTAAAATGGCTTGACGAATTTCCTCCGTTAAGCGAATGGTAAAACGAAGGTTATGAATGCTGGCTAGGTTAAAATATTGCGCTCGTTTTTCGCGATCTGGGCTTTTTAATAAATCGCGCAATTCTCCCCGAGTCCAGCCAGCTTGACACACTGGACAATCGCATTCCTCATCAAGAAGCTCTTGACTGCCCGCAAATTTTTCAATATTGATGTGGCCATATTTGGTGTAAATTCGTCCATGTCTCGCTTCCCGCGTTGGCGCCACACAATCAAAGGTGTCGGCCCCGCATTCTGTACCAATCAAAATGTCATCAGGTCGGGAAAGTCCTAATAAATGACGAGGTTTTCCCTCTGGCAATTCTTCATTGCACCACGTCAAAATATTGCCTAGATCGCTTTTTAAAAAGGCACCGCCTAAACCATAGCCATCAAAGTCCATCGCTCCTAACTTTTTAGCGGTTGAACGACGCAAGTCTTCCCAACGGCCTCCTTGTAACACCCCATAGAGAGATTGGCGATAGCCTAAATCATCGCGATGTAATTTATGTTCATCCAAAGACATTTGGGCCCATCGTTCGGTTCGTTCTAGAGCCTCTTTATTGTAGTCATAACTATCCGCCAAAGAAGTCAATTCATCAAAGGCCATATGGATATCGGCTCCAATGCGGCATTGAATATCCATCGATTCAATCGGACCAATGAAATCATCTTGATCCGTAAAGGGGTCATGAAAATCAATACCATCTTCGCGAACAATCGCTAGACGTTCTTTTTTGGGGGCATTTATGACTTCATCCGCTCGCTCCATCGAGACAACCTTTCCAATCCCACTGCCTAAAGACATAACCTGAAAACCGCCTGAATCGGTTACCGTAGGTCCATTCCATCCTGACCAGTTGGCTAACCCACCAGCCTTAGCAATTTCAGGGGAAATATTTCGCAAATGATATCCATTGGATAGCATAGCTTGAGCTTGAATGGCTTCTAAATCCTCCATAGAAACAAACCGCACTTCTCCATGCGTCCCCACGCATAAAAAGGCAGGTGTTTTGATGTCTCCATGGGGAGTATGAATGACTCCAGCGCGTCCTAATTTTCCTGGTATACGAGCTTCAATTTCAAAAGAAAGACCCTTTAAAGGCTCTTGTTTGGTTGATTCAAGGGAATCGTTTTGAGTATTTGTATTCAACTTTTATTTCTCCTTTCTATCCTGAGCTTCTATACGTTTTCCAAAAAGATCTCTATCAATAGCTTTTAAAAACTTAAAAAAGAGTGGTTGTAAAAGAAAGCCAGTGACAAACAGTCACTGGTCTAATGAAAATGCAAGGGGTCTTCCAATTGGTGCTGGACTAAGCGTTCGATCCAAACTTCCAACGGAGACAATACCACTTCTAATATCATTCCCAATAAATAAGCAAAAACCGCTTGGGCGACAAATTCAGAAAAGGGAAGGACACCGAAAAAGGCAATGGTTTCAAACGTTGCCGAATCCAAGATATGGGCAAAGAGTGAAGATCCTAAGGCTCGAGCGATAAAGCTTTTAGAAAAAATGGAATTGGATTGCTTCATTTTGACGAAAAGGAAATTATTGACCAAATTAGCCAATAAGTAGCCGCAAAGACTTCCCAAAATAATCCGTGGCGAAAAACCCAATACCGCTGCATAAGCCTCTTGTAAAGTCCAACCTGGATAAGGGGGTAAAGCGATCACCACATAAAAGACCACGACGGCGATTAAATTGACTAGAAAGCTTGAAACTAAAATCGTTTTGGCCAGCTTTTCTCCAAAAAACTCTACGATCAAATCGCCTAAAATATAAGTCAAGGGAAAAAGAACTAAACCTCCATCCACCGCAATCCCCGCAAAATCCCATAGCTTAATGGCTGCTAAGTTAGAAATCAAAAGAGTTCCCGCACTTAAGGCGGTAAAGATAATGAGTAAATTTTGTTTTTTTGCGTTCACGCCTTCACATTAGTCTGAATTGACTCAAGTTGCCTTTAAAACGCCCTAAGCTACAATGTTTATTCAAAAATATTTCTTTGCGTTTAAAACGAAAAGAAAGGTCCAATTTAAAAAAGCCAAATCTCGAAAAGGAGATCTGACTTTTAAAAGAGCCAAGACTTAAAAATCAAAAAGCTAAGGGCATCTTAGGCTTGAAGAGCGGGAGTTTCCTCTTCTGTTTCTTCTACTTCTTGGATTTCTTTTGGAGCAAGAGCTTTGAGTTGATCCTCGACAAACGCCACTAAAGCCTCATGGTCTTGGCCTTCTTCGGTACGAAGGGTGCTTTTAAGATCAAGATCACCATTTGGAGTAAGTCCATAATAAAATTCCGCTAACTCATTGGCTTCACCATTTGGTTCCCGTTTGGAAATGGTGATTAAGCGATCGGCAATATGGGCTTTATTTTGACTTAAGTCCACAAGAGATTGAAGAATAATGTCTAAATCAGAATAGAAGCACAATTCTTTTTGTTTTTCATTGGATAAGAAAACGATATAGTTTCCAACCCAACCACTCTCTTTGCCTCCAGCTAAGGTCATCCGTTCAAAATCAGAGGCATTGTTTAAAAAGTACATTCCTTCATAACCAAATTGGTCGATGTTGTCATACACTCCAGCAATAACTTGAGCCAAAAGCGTTTGCGTTGGCTTTTTCTCTTCTTTTGGTGCAGGAGCTGGTTTTTGGACTACACGAACGGGCTGGCCATTGCGGTTCATCACCGTGCGAGTTTTTACAACTTTCTTTTCTTTCTTTGGTTTTTTTGTTGTGGGGGTATCGGTACGGATAATCCAAAAACATAAATCGTCTTGGGCTAAATCCGGTTGTTTTTCCATCAACTCCAAAAGACCTTTTAAAGCATTGGCTGCATCGCTTAAGCGGCTATATTGACGATCATTGTAAGGAACGGAAAAAGGATTATCAGTCGTTCCAATGCGAATTTCGTAAGATTTCATCGTAATAACGGATTGGATACCCATGAGACCATGGGAGGAAAATCCACTCCTTTCTGTAACGTATCCATTAGCTTATGGCTAACTTCCTCTTAAAAACAATCTTTCAGGGTAAATCTCTGCTCTTTTCATAGTAAAGCTAATACTTTTAAATACTTTGCTTTAAAGGCATCTTGGGCCACAGAGTTCTCAAAGAACGAGTCAAAATTTTACCCACCATAACTTTTATGATGAACGATTAAAAAAATGGTTTGTAAAGATTTTAACTAAAAAATGGGTTCTTTATCGATAAACGGTATTATGCCAAAAACTCACGGTGAGATCTTGGCTTTGGTATCGCAAAATTTGTGAATTCTTTCCTTATCCAAGAAGTAGAGAATAAGAAAGACCTTCTAGGCCTTCAAGGGAAGATTTTACACTTTTTCGTAGAGAAACTATAGAGTACTTTTTTATCTTTCTATTATTTTTAGATCCCAAAACGTCTAAAAAAGTTTCAAACTAAAAGAATATTATTCATTCCTCTTTAATTTTTTGAAAGAGTGGGTTAGGAAAATGCTATACTTTGGCGGATCGTGAAAATTTTTGAAAGGTCTGAAACTTTTCACGAAATGAAGTGCCCTAGGTTTCTTCTTTTTTTTCGTTCACAAAAAGAAGAAAGGTCAATTTGGCTTTTTTAATCTAGGACGTATTTATAAAGAAAGAGAGTGTCCCATGTCGATTTACATCAATCACACCTTGCCTGATCCAGAAGTCTTGAAACAAGAAATTCCGATGTCAGACAACGCCAAAGCCATTAAAGCCCAACGTGATCAAGAAATTCGTGATATTTTTGAGGGCAAAGACGATCGCTTCATTGTCATTGTGGGTCCTTGTTCCG
>CAYMGC010000039.1:0-12964 GCA_964389885.1 uncultured Erysipelotrichaceae bacterium
AAGGTTTAAAGGGCTTTTTATGACCTTCTTTAAGACTTTAGATAAGCAAATATAAAAAGCTAGAAATACGATCGTATTTCTAGCTAAAAACTTTTATTGATTTTGAGCCTCTTGAAATTCTTTGAGAATTTTTAATGAGGAACTTGTTCCAATACGAGTAGCTCCAGCTTCAATCATCGCCTTGCAATCATTCCAATTCCGAATTCCACCCGCAGCTTTGACTTGAACATCTGGACCACAGTTTTCTTTCATTAACTTTACGTCTTCTACTTTAGCACTTGAAGGGCCAAAGCCTGTAGAGGTTTTAATAAAATCTGGTTTTATTCGTGAAGCGATTTTAGATAATTCAATAATTTCTTCGGGGTCTAAATAGCAGTTTTCAAAGATGACTTTACTGATTACATTGTGGTCTTTACAGATTGAGACAATGGCTTCCATTTCTTTTTCTAAATAATCCCAATCATGCATCTTAGCTTTTCCAATATGAATTACGTAGTCAATTTCATCTGCCCCTGCAGCAATCGCAGCTTTGGTTTCATCACACTTAGCCACTAAACCACTTTGTCCAAGCGGAAAGGAAATAGCTGCGCCAACATGCACATCGCTATCTTTAAGTTTTTCTTTGCAAAACTCAGTCCAAGCTGTATTAATGGCGACCATGGCTGCATCGATTTCCAAAGCCTCTTGACATAAAGTTTCTAAATTGGCTTCAGTAGCATCTGGTTTTAAATACGTATGATCAAACATCTTAGCTAACTCTTTAGCATTTAAAGGTTGAGAACCCATCTTAAAATCCCCCTTCTTCTCTTATCGAAAGCTTATTGAGCCGATCCATCTAATTCGGCTAATTTGTGAATGCGCCGAATATGATTGGTTCCTTGAGAGAATGGAGTGTTTAAAAACGTTTGCACAATATCTTTAGCTGTTTCCAAACCTGTTGTTCGAGCTCCAAGCGACAACATATTGGCATCATTATGTTCACGTGTAAGGCGAGCATCGGTTATGTCTTTGCAAAGACCACAACGAATCCCTGGAACTTTATTAGCCGAAATTCCAATACCAATCCCTGTTCCACAAAGCACAATTCCATAATCTGCTTCTTTATTCGCTACCATTTGACCAGCTTTAAAACCATACTCAGGATAATCTACGCTGTCGAGAGTATCCGTACCGATGTTGATAACTTCATATCCTTGGTCTTCTAGCATCTTTTTGATTTCATTTTTCATATCCACAGCTGCATGATCATTTGCCATGACTATTTTCATAAAGTTTCAATCTCCTTTTAAGTCCTTTAGAGGCATCTTTATATTCTCATACAAACAAAATCTCCCCAAGTTATAAGGAAAAGAAAAACTTTTTTCGAACTCACTTCTATGGGAAGATCTTTCGCTTAAGATTCACAAAAATAAGTTTATAGATCAAAAAGATGAGAAAAAAGCCATTTCCTAGCTTTAAATAAGAGGAAGCTATCTATGGCTTTCTAAAAAACAAGTGAAACGCTTCAAAAAAATCCTCTGTTTGGTGGAAAATCCGATGTTTTTTCTCATTTCTTTTAATTTTTCAATTTTTTTCAGACTTTACTTGTAAAGTTTCACTCCTTAACTTTCTCTCGAGCCTTTGAGTGTCTATACTTGAAACCGACAAATTCTTAAGGAGGATTTATGGCAGATCTTAATGCGTTGTACGCAACTGTGAAAAAAAGAAACCCTAATGACGCTGAATTCCTTCAGGCTGTTGAAGAGGTTTTCGAATCTTTAAAAGTAATTCAAGAGAAAAAACCAGAACTTCTCGATGATGGCGTTTTAGAAAGAATGGTTGAACCTGATCGTCAAATCATGTTCCGTGTACCTTGGGTAGATGATCAAGGAAATACTCAAGTAAATCGCGGATATCGTGTCCAATTCAACAATGCGATTGGTCCATACAAAGGTGGTTTACGTTTCCATCCAAGCGTTAACATTTCCATTATTAAGTTCCTTGGTTTTGAGCAGATCTTCAAAAACTCTTTGACTACTTTACCTATGGGTGGTGGTAAAGGTGGATCTGACTTCGATCCAAAAGGAAAAAGCGATGGCGAAATCATGCGCTTTTGCCAATCGTTCATGACAGAACTTTATAAATACATTGGACCCAACACAGACGTTCCAGCTGGAGATATCGGTGTAGGTGGTCGTGAAATTGGCTACATGTTTGGCCAATACAAAAAGATTACCAATGAATGGTCTGGAGTCCTCACAGGGAAAGGATTGAGCTTTGGTGGTTCCTTAGTACGTACTGAAGCTACTGGCTATGGTCTTTGCTACTTCACGCAAGCTTTGCTTGAAGACAAAGGAACAAGCTTTGAAGGAAAAACGGTTGCGATTTCCGGTTCTGGAAACGTAGCAATTTATGCAACCCAAAAAGCTCAAGAACTCGGTGCACTTGTTGTAACTTTATCTGACTCCAATGGTTCCATCTATGATCCAAATGGTATCGATCTTGCAACGGTAAAACAAATCAAAGAAGTTCAACGTGGACGCATTAAAGAATACTGCGAAACCCATCCTGATGCTGTATATATGGAAGGCAAACGTCCTTGGTCCGTTCCATGCGATATCGCATTGCCTTGCGCTACACAAAACGAGTTAGATCTTGAAGATGCTAAAGAACTCGTAGCTCACAAAGTTTTCTGTGTTTGTGAAGGCGCCAATATGCCAACAACACCAGAAGCTATCCATTATTTAATGGAAAACGGTGTTTACTATGCACCTGGTAAAGCTTCCAATGCTGGTGGTGTAGCTTGCTCTGGTTTAGAAATGAGCCAAAACGCTGAACACTTAAGCTGGACATTCGAAGAAGTAGACAAAATGCTTAAAGATATCATGGTTGGTATCTTCAATAACTGCAAAAATACGGCTGCTGAATTCGGTCATCCAGATGAATATGTTATTGGGGCAAACATTGCTGGCTTCTTAAAAGTAGCTGAAGCTATGAAAGCTCAAGGGTGCTGCTAATATTAGGTACTAACTTTCTGATTATCTCAACCTATCTCGACTCGAGATAGGTTTTTTTATGTTAATTTTCCACACCAACTAAAAAGAAAGGTCATCTTTATGAATGAAGAAGAACTAAGAGTAAAGACTCAAAAATGGCTTGAGGTGGCATCATAATCGAAAATGGTGAGATAATTGCGGGTGTTCTTTTACCCAATAATCATGAGGCCTTTGATCGAAAGATTCTTCTCTACGAACTAATTGCAATCAAAAAGGAGCCTAGCTAAAACCATTCTTCCAAGTTCAAATTAGCCAAGAGGCTAGGTGATGTTTCTTTTATAATGCTTAAGGTTCCAGATTACGCTATTGTAGTAGAAAGTCCTGTTAAAATTACCAAAATCCTTAATTCGATTAAATTTGTTCTTTAAAAAGTTTTTTTATTTGTGCTTAATGGCAAAAACGATCTTAAAATAAGAAAGGCTCAGACTGTTTGTGAATCAAGAAAGTAAAATAGAACACCATCAAACAAAAAGGAGATGCTTATGGATGAAAATTTTCAAGCGCTATGGAAATCTTTAGCGACTTTACCAGAAGTCAAAGCCATTGCTCTTGGCGGTTCTAGAGCAAGCGAACATTATGATGCTAAATCGGATTATGATTTATATGTCTATTGTTCAAGCTTCCCTTCTAAAGAAGATCGCCAATCCATCTTAAAATCGTATTGCCAATATCTTGAACTCAACAATACTTTTTGGGAATTGGAAGATGATGCGATCTTAAATAATGGAATTCCCATTGATATTATTTATCGTTCTATCGACGATTTTGAACAAAGTCTTCATCAAGTGGTAAAAGAAAAAGTGGCTTATAACGGCTATACGACCTGCTTATGGCATAACCTATTAAATAGTCAAATTCTCTACGATCCAAATCAAACACTTGCTCAACTTCAAGATACCTACCGTATTGATTATCCAGAAGCTTTGCGTCAAAACATTATTCAAAAAAATTGGCGCTTACTCACCAATAATCTTCCCTCTTACGATAAGCAAATTCAAAAGGCGGTAGAACGACAAGATCAAGTAAGTGTGAATCATCGTACGGCTGCTTTTTTAGAGTCTTACTTTGATATTCTCTTTGCTCTCAATCGTTTAACGCATCCAGGAGAAAAACGGATGGTAGCTTATTTAAAGGAAAATGCCACCATTCTTCCCAAACATTTTGAAGACAATCTCAATCTTCTTTTTGAATCTTTGTTTACTCGTCCTGATCAAGCTTTCAATACTCTTCAAGCGATGATTGCTGAATTAGCTCCTTTGGTTGAAGAATCCAAAGAAGCTTAAAAGAGAAAAGAGATTTAAAGATTTCTTATTAAAACAGAGTACTATTCTTAAAATCTTTTTTGAATTATAAATCTATCCTTGAATGCTATTTTATGTAGTCTTTTTGGAAAAAATTAGGCTATAGTTTGTGAGGACTAACCAAAAGCATTTCACTTCTTCTATCGTCTAATTCGAGATGTGTCTATAATAATTATCAGGTAAATACACGAAAGGAGATTTTCTGAATATGGCTGCAAAAGTTAATGATGATCTCTGCATTGGATGCGGAGCTTGCGAAGGAGCTTGCCCAACTGGCGCAATTACTCTTCCTGATGGTAAAGCAGTAGTAGATGCTGATACTTGCATCGATTGCGGTGCTTGCGTTGGTGTTTGCCCAACTGGCGCTGTTAGTCTTGATGACTAATTCTTTCATCCAATATTAATAATAATAAAAACGGCCGATGCCGTTTTTTATTTTGTCTTTTTATCCAAAGGATCATTTCCTCAGCTGATCATCTAAATTAGATCGAGTAAGGTGAAAGCATAAATCTTCCTATTTCTTATGAAAGTTCGTTACTCTAAAAAGGAAGGGATATGGATATCAAATAAAGACATGAAGAAAAACACAATTTTAGAAGTCTGTGCCGGCAGTTATGCAGATTGTCTAGCAGCTGCCAAAGGGCAGGCCAATCGAGTCGAACTCAATAGTGGATTATTTTTGGGTGGCTTAACGCCAAGTGTAGCGGTATGCAAGCTTGTTAAGGCCAATACTCCTTTAGAAGTCATTGCAATGTGTCGTCCCCGAGGTGGTGGATTTCATTACACAAAAGAGGAAACCCAAAGCATGTTTGCCGAAGCCAAAGAACTATTAGAAGCTGGAGTGGATGGAATTGCTTTTGGATTTTTAAAAGCCGATCGCACAATCGATCAAGAAAAAACAAAAGCAATGATTGAACTCATTCATACTTATCCAAAAGCAAAAGCGGTTTTTCATCGCGCGTTTGATGTCACTGCGGATTTAGAAGCGGCTGCTCAAATACTTATCTCTTTAAAGGCCGATCGTATTTTAACAAGCGGAGGAAAAACTACGGCCTTAGAAGGAGCCAAGACCATTGCTGCTTTACAACAAGCTTTTGGAAATCAAATTGAAATTTTACCTGGTAGTGGAATTTCAGCTCAAAATGCCAAATCGCTATTGGAACAAACTGGCGTATTTCAAGTGCATTCCTCTTGTAAAGGATATGCAAGCGATCCTACTACCTGCAGTGAATCGGTTTCCTATGCCTATTTACCCGAAGACCACGCTCTAGATTATGAAGTGGTTCAAGAAGAAAAAGTACAAGCTTTACGTCAAGTTTTGGATCATATTCAAGATTAAAAAATACTCTTTTTTTCTTATCTTGAGTCCTTTCCTCTTTTTTCGCTTTTCTTAGAATTTGCTAAGAAACGCTTAAAAATCAGTCAAGAAATCTAACAGGATTTTTAGGAAAGGTTCACAAAACGTTTTTTTTAGCCTGCTAGAATGAAGACATGTATAAAATTATGGTTGTGGAAGACGATCCTTCCGTTTCTAGTGCGCTAAGTTCGGTATTAAAAAGTTGGGGATTTGATGCAATCCGTGTGACGAGCTTTGAAAATATTACCGAGCAATTTGAAAAAATTAGACCTGATTTGATTTTAATGGACTTAAACTTACCCGAACGCAATGGTTTTTATTGGACCAGTGAAATTCGTAAACAGTCCTCTGTTCCCATTATTTTTGTTTCGAGTGCAGATGAAAGCATGAATGTGGTCACCGCTTTAAACCAAGGGGCGGATGATTACATCACCAAGCCTTTTGATATGACTGTTCTCGTTACGAAAATTCGTGCCTTGTTGCGTCGAACGTTTGATTACACCACAAGAACGGATTTTCTTGAACACAAAGGAGTGCATCTCGATACCAATAATAATGAAGTCAGTTTTGAAGGCAATGCCATTGAGCTTTCTAAAAATGAAGCCAAAATTTTGAAAATCTTGATGGAAAATAAGGAGAAAATTGTACGGCGAGAAAAGCTCATGGATGCTTTATGGAAAACGGATTGTTATATTGACGAGAATACTTTGTCGGTGAATATCAATCGTTTACGACGAAAATTAGAGGGAATTCATTTGTATGACTATATTCAAACCCGCAAGGGAATTGGATATATGGTTTAGTTTCAATGGTTTCTATTCTCTCAGATAAAAAAGGGATTATAACGATTTCATCTTAGTCGTTATGGTCCCTTTTTTAGATAAAAAAAACCTCGCATAGGCGAGGTGGAATGTTTAACGTTTGCTGAATTGTGGAGCACGACGTGCTTTTTTCAAACCGTATTTTTTACGTTCTTTTGCACGTGGGTCACGTGTTACATAACCAGCTGCTTTTAAAGCAGGACGATAGTCTTCTGATGCTTGCATCAAAGCACGGGTAATGCCATGACGAATCGCACCAGCTTGACCGGTGGATCCCCCACCTTGTACGTTAACAAGGATATCAAATTGATCCAAAGTATTGGTCAATTCAAGTGGGGAACGTACTTCCATACGAAGTACTTCAGAAGGCATATACTCTTCAAGGGATTTGCCGTTTACAACGATATTCCCTGTTCCATTTGGACGAAGGAAGACGCGAGCAACAGCTTCTTTACGACGTCCGGTACCGAGATACTGAACAAAATTTTCTTTATTAGCCATTTTCTCTCTCCTATCCTTTCACTTTCAATTCCACTGGTTTTTGGGCCGCATGTGGATGTTCACTTCCTGTGTAAACCAAAACGTGTTTACGTTGAACATCACCAAGACGAGTGTGTGGGAGCATTCCTTGCACAGCTCTACGTACCCATTCAACAGGGTATTTTTCCTTCATTTCTTTAGCAGTACGTACACGTAATCCGCCATAATATCCGGAATGGTTGTAATATTTCTCCGTATTCAATTTGTTGCCAGTCATTTCGACTTTATCGGCATTAATAATAATGACATAATCACCGCAATCTACATTAGGTGTATAAGTGGGTTTATGTTTACCACGCAGAACGTGGGCTGCAGTCGTAGCAAGACGGCCAAGAGTCTGGCCTTCGCCATCAATTACATACCAGGTGCGTTCTACTTCAGCAGGTTTAGCCATTGTTGTCTGACGCATGTTCGCTTCCTCCGTTTCAATGAGCGTTACCGGGGCTCAAAGGCTTTGGATACAGCCACGTGTTATCATAAGCACAAACACCTTTATTGTCAATGAAAATTCTAGGGAAAAATAAGCGGATTTGTTTTTATTTTGAATAAATGTTTTTGCTTTACCTTAAGTCTTTTTTAGATTCTTTTAAAAATCCCAAATTGATTAAAATGGGCCAACTTTGACGCTCTATTATTTTGTATCTATTTTATAGACAAAAGAGGGATTAGGCTCTTTATTCTGTCCACGGTGTTAGGCGGTTCCTCTGTTTTTTCATTTTTTATCCTTAAAAAAAAACGCCGATTTTCTTTTTTTAAAAATCGGCGCCTAAACGATCGCTTAAATTACTTCTTTTGGTTTAAAGTCATATTCGACATCCACTAAATAAAGGCCTTTGGCAGGAGCATTAAAGCGACAAGCGTGTTTATCTTTCGCCTCTAAAATTTGTTTAAATTGATCAAGAGAAATTTTTCCTTCCCCTAAAGCGATTAAAGCCGCACTCATCATTCGAACTTGATAGCGTAAAAAGCCATTTCCATAGTAATGAAGATGAATATCTTGATCTTGTTTTAAAATTTCGATTTTGGAAATCGTTTTGGTGCGTGGTTTTCTTGGATCAATTTGGGCACAACAAAACGAAGTAAAATCGTGAGTACCTTCCAAAACTTTAGCGCCTTTTTTCATTAAAGGAATATTTAATGGTCGCCACACAAAGTGCTTGTAGTGATAGGTAAAAGGATTATCTCGCTCTTGAGTAATGATGTATTCATAATGTTTTTGCGTAGCCCAAAAGCGGGCATGGAAATCATTGGGAACTTCTTCGATCTTTTTGATCCGAATGTCTTTAGGAAGCAAAGTATTTAAAGCATTATAATAGCCGCCTACTCCAATCTTTTCTGGCCCATCAAAATGAAATACTTGACCTAAAGCATGAACTCCCGCATCTGTGCGACCTGAGGCCACAATAGGGGTAGAGGTTCCAATAATTTTTTCAAGCGCTTGTTCCAAAATGGATTGAATCCCTGTTCCATTGATTTGTTTTTGAAAGCCAGAATAGGCATGGCCATCATAAGCTACCGTCGCTTTAAAACGCATTAAAGTCCCATTCTCCATAGGCAAATGTCGATGACCAAAACCAAAATGGATAAGCCAAGTCCAATCCAATCGATGTTTGTCATCTTAAGCACTTTATAGCGGGTCCGTGGCCGATTGGGATCATAGCCTCTCGCTTCCATGGCGTTAGCCAATTGATCAGCTCGTTCAAAAGCAGAGACAAATAAAGGAACAATCAAGGACAAAATGGCCCGAACTTTTTCCATAAACGTACCGTTTTGCATATCAATTCCACGCGAGGCTTGGGCATTCATAATGCGGTTCGTTTCATCGATCAAAGTAGGAATAAAGCGCAAAGCAATAGAGATCATCATCGCAATGACGTGAACTGGTAAACCAATTTTCTCAAAGGGTTTGAGCAATTTTTCAATGCCAAGGGTTAAATCCAGTGGTTTTGTAGTGGCCGTTAAAATAGTGGTTAAAATAATCATCAACGTCAAACGAATGATGATATAGGCCGTTTGGACTAAGGCATCAGAGTAAATTTTGATAAAGCCCCAATGAAACAATAAGGTTCCCGTATGCATGACCAAAATATTGACAATCAGTAAAAACCCCATCATCCACAACATTGGCTTTAAGGGCCGTAAGGCAAAGCTCAAATTTAACTTAGAGGCATATAAAGCCAACAAAATAAACAACACAATGGGGATATAGCCCCAAAAGCCAGCGGGAATAAAAATCGCAATCATTAAGAAAAATAAGATGGCAATTTTAGCCCGTGGATCCATCTTATTGGCCAGCGAATTCAAAGGAAGATAGCGGCCTAGAGCAATGTTATTCATAGTTATTGATCTGTCCTTCTACTTGTTTGGCGATCTCTTCAAGAGAATAGCTGTCATCATCGATTTCAAAGCCTTTTTCCTTCAACATTTCCTTAAATTGAACAATTCCAGGAGGATTGATACCAATTTCACGTAAAATGTCAGGATGTTTGAAAAATTCATGAACTGGCATTTGTGTTTTTACTAAACCATCTTTTAAAACCACCACTTCATCACAATACTTTAAGACGTGTTCCATATCATGACTGACTAAAAGAATGGTTTTCCCTTCTTTGCGATTCAAGTTCATAAACAAATTCATCATTTCTGCGGCGGATTGAGGATCTAAACCGGCAGCTGGTTCATCGAGCACAAGAATTTCAGGATGTTGAACTAAAATTCCAGCAATAGCTACACGACGCTTTTGCCCCCCTGAGAGTTCAAAAGGGGAACGCTCTAAGTAACTTTCATCCAGTCCGACTAAAGGGAGAACTTCTTTAATCCGCTTTTGGATTTCTTCTTCCGGTACACCAAAGTTTTTCGGTCCAAAGGCAATATCCCGACCAATGGTCTCTTCAAACAACTGGTATTCTGGAAATTGAAAAACCAAGCCCACTCGTTCGCGTAACGTTTTAATATCTTTTAATTTGGCATCGGGTGTGAGAGTATATCCCGCAATTTCCACGCTTCCCTTAGTGGGCTTTAAAAGACCATTGAGATGTTGAACGAAAGTGGATTTTCCCGACCCCGTTTTTCCAATGATGGCAGTCACTTTGCCTTCGGGAATTTCCAAGTTGAGGCCTTTTAAGGCTTTGTGTTCAAAAGGTGTTCCCGCCGAATAGGTGTATTCTAAATCTTTTACTTTAATTGACATAATTCCTCCACGAGTTCTTCGGTAGAAAGACAAGGCTTTTTCAATAAGCCTTCTTTCATAAATTGTTTACTCGCTTGTAAAGCAAAAGGTAACGTTAAGCGTAAACGACTCATCAACTCTTCGTTATTAAAAATTTCTTCCGGTGTTCCTATTGCCGCAACTGTACCTTTATCAAGAACGATGACTTGCTCCGCTCTTGAGGCTTCTTCCATATCATGGGTAATGGACACAATGGTGATGTCATTTTTTTTGTTGAGTTCTTGAATTTGAGCATTCACACTCGCTTTGCCTTGAGGATCCAACATACTCGTTGACTCATCAAAAATAATAATGTCAGGAGCCATAGCTAAAACTCCAGCAATTGCTACTCGTTGTTTTTGCCCTCCTGATAAGTTGGTTGGCTCAAAATCCAAGTAGTCAAGCATTCCTACTTTAGCGGCGTTTTCCTCAATCAAAGCCTGCATTTTTTCAGGGGGAACGCAATGATTTTCTAGACCAAAAGCAATATCATCCGCCACAGTGGATCCAATGAATTGGTTATCAGGATTTTGAAAGACAATGCCAACGTGATCACGAATTTCGGAAAGATTGTCTTCGCGTACTGTCTTACCGAATACTTCAATTTTTCCCGCAGCGGGTTCTAATAAACCGATAATCAGTTTGGCTAAAGTGGATTTACCTGAGCCATTGTGACCCACAATAGCTGTACTGCTTCCCTTGGGTATTTTTAAAGAGATGTCTTTTAAAACCGGTGTTTCTCCATCATAAGAAAAGGAGAGGTTTTCAAGATTAATCGCTTCCATAGTTTTCGCCTTTCTTTAGGCTCTTTCTAAGAAAGAACCTTAACACAATTATAGCCAACGGCTAAGATTTACTTTACATTATGCCAAAGTCAACAAGGACCCAAACCGCTAGAAAATTAGCCAGTAAAGCGTTCAATAAAAAAAGTCGCTTCTTTCTAGAAACGACTTAAATCGCCTTACACAAACGCGAATCCAAGATAGGTGCAATTGGTTTCAACCAATAAAGCTCTTAAAACCACTTCAAATTCATGAATTTCTTCTAAATCTTTGGGTCCCGTGAGTTCCGCCTCTAAAACATTGGTATTGGAATCATAGGTACTCGAAAAGCCTTTTTGCGCAAGAATTTCTTGGAATAAGGCTGCTTGTGTTGGATCCATTAAGAAGGATACCAAAACACTTTCTCCTTGAGGAACGGATGTCCATTCTTGGAAATCTTGATCGAGGTATTCTTCATCAGCAATCGCAGAAGCCACCTTTTGAACTTCTTCATCAGTCCCATCTTGACTTAAATAAGCATCCAATTCATATCGTTTGGCTTTGCAACGCTCTAGCCAATGACAAATCAAACCTGCAATTGCGCAAATGCTAGCGATCGCAATCAAGCATCTTGAAAAACGATTGAGTGGTTTCATAATTTTTTCTTTCCTTTAAGCGATCTACGCTTCGTGTTCTTGAGTAGAAGACTCATCTTGAATGAGAGCCAAATCTTTAACTTCTACTCCTTCCTCGTCACTAGGACGAGATGTTTTTTGTTGTAAAGGGGCTTGGCTTGAAGAAACCGGTTTAACGGGTATAGAATCACCAGAATCTTTCTTTTGGTCTTCTTCTAAGGCCTTTAAACCTTCTAAGATAAGACCAGTGGCGCCTACGAGTACAGCACTTTTTAGTAAGAATTTGAGCATGCGGATCTCCTTTGGGTGAGGGCCAGGCCATCTCCCGTTTTTAAAATGACCGTTTCAAAATCAGGTAGCCCCTCTAAAAAGAGGCGATACGCTTTTAAACGTTTAATTAAGCCTTTCGTGTGGCGATTGTTCGTACGCTCTGGATGCTCGACTAAACCATGAAAAAACATATTATCCGAAACGATCAGGCCATCTTGGGAAAGCAGGGGAGAATATTTTTCAAAAAAGCGGCGATACTGGCCCTTGGCCGCATCAATGAAAATAAAGTCATATTTCCAATTTGGAACCTCTACTTCATTGGCATCGCCTTCAATTAATAAAATGCGATCTTGAAATCCACTTTTTTCAATATTCTCTCGCGCAAGACGGGCCATTTCAGGATCCTTTTCGATGGTCACCACTTGCAAATCTTCCACTAAACTTGCTGCTTGAATGGCCGTGCGCCCGATTGCTGTGCCAATTTCCAAAAACGTTTTGGGCTTTTGGGTTTGAAGAAGGGTTTCCATATAGGCCATAGAGTCAGCCTGAAGAATCGGCACGAGGTGAACAATTCCATAGCGTGTCAGCTCATCATACGTTGTCATGTAATCATGGTAACACACAACATTCTTTCTAGCCGAATTAAAGGGACTAATTTTTATTGGGCTTTTAGGACTTAAAGAAAAGCGAGAGTATAAAAAAAGCAGAGCCTAAACTCTGCTTGGGAATTATTTTACAAATTCAACAATAGCCATTGGTGCTGCATCTCCACGGCGAATACGTGTTTTTACAACACGCGTGTATCCACCATTGCGGTCTTGGTAAGCAGGACCAATTTCATTGAAAAGCTTTTGAAGAGCTGTTGTACCGTTTTCATCCACTTCCACATCGCGAACATAAGCAGCAGCCTGACGGCGAGCATGCAAATCTCCACGTTTGGCGAGTGTCACAAGACGATCCATCACAGAACTCAGCTCTTTAGCTTTCATTTCCGTGGTTTCCATTGAGCCGCTTTCGATCAACGAAGTTGCCATGT
>CAYMGC010000040.1:0-12593 GCA_964389885.1 uncultured Erysipelotrichaceae bacterium
TAGGACATAAAAAAAGGCTCAAAGAAGACGATTCTTCAAGCCTTTAGAATATTTAGTGAGCGATTTCCTTCCAAGACCCTACGATCAGTTTTTTAACCATATCGACTGGAATGATCAAAAGACCCATGCCAAGGGCAGTAAATAAAGCACTCGCTGGAATGGGAACCGTATTGAAAATGGCCCCAGCTGCATAAATCAAGACAGTTTGTAAAACGAAAATCAAAGACATAACGATCATAAACTTCTTATTTTCCGAAATGTGTTCAAACAAATTAAATCCCACAGAACGGGTATTTAAGGAGTTAAAGATAACGGCATAAATAAAGAAGGTAAAGATAAAGGTACGAACCATCGGTTCGGTAGTTAAGCCAATGCTTGTTAAGAATCCTGGACTCTTTAACATAATCGCGGAGGCTACAGTAATGTAAATAGCCGCAGTCAAAATGGATTCGGTCATATAGCGCGTTAAGACTGGAGCTTTACGGCTAATGGGTTGTTCCTTCATATAACGATCCAAAGCTGGTTCTTCCCCAAAAGCAAGGGCAGCTAAGGTATCCATGATTAAGTTAATCCATAAAATTTGAACGATGGTAAACGGTTCAGTATATCCCAAGAATGGAGCTACGATGTTCATCAAGATCGTGGCAATGTTTACCGTGAGCTGGAAGATAATAAACTTTTGAACCGATTTGGTCATAGTGCGACCATACTTTAACGCATTTGCAATACTGGTTAACGAGTTGTTGACAATGACAATGTCTGAAGCTTCTTTGGCTACAGACGTTCCATCTCCCATGGAGAAGCCAACATCAGCCGCTTTTAAAGCTGGGGAATCGTTAACTCCATCTCCTGTCATTCCAACGACATAGTTCAAAGACTGAGATAAATCCACTAAACGTTTTTTGTCCATTGGTTTAGCCCGGCTGACTACGCGTAAATCTGGAATAATCTTTTTAAGTTCTTCATCGTCTAACTTCGCCAATTGATCGGAAGTCATAACGATATCTTTTGGACTATCTAAAATACCCGCTTCTTTAGCAATTGCTGTGGCAGTTTCGGCGTTATCGCCGGTTACCATAACCACTTCACAACCAGCTTCTTTCATCGTTTTTACCGTTTGCGCTACATCGGAACGAACATTATCACGGATACAAACGATTCCAAGATAAATATAGGGACCGTTTTCTTGGTCTTCTTTCATGATGAGCAATAGACGCATAGAACGCGCCATTTGATCATGCATGGTATTGGCGACAGCTTTGCGATCCGCATCGGTAAAAGGAACGACTTGGCCCTGACTATTCATATAGTATTGACATTTATCAATAAAGAAGTCGGGAGCGCCTTTTAAGTAACTACAATCTTGTAAAACGACTTTGGAAAATTTCTTTTGGGAATCAAAGGGTTCCTTATCGATGATAACGGAACGATCAATGTTATCTTCTTGTAAAGAAATGAGGTAATTCATTAAAGCGCGGTCGGTACCATTCGAACCAATCGCTTTTCCATCGGAACTAATGGCATCGTTATTTAAGCCAATACCATTGATGAGTTCTTTTTTCAACGGTAAGCCCATATCGTTGATATTGGATTTAACTTGGCCTTGACCATTGATCCAATCCACCACAGAAAGGACCCCTTCGGTAATGGTTCCAGTTTTATCCGAATACAAACGGTTCATATACCCAGCGGTTTCAATGCTGTCGGAATGACGAACGAGAATATGTTCCTTCAACATACGACCACTGTTCATACTTGAAACAAGAGCGGACATCAATGGCAATCCTTCGGGAACCGCCATAATGATAATGCTCACAAACAGCATTACGTTTTGAATCGCTAGAGCAATCATGCTCGCGGTTTCAAATTGATGCATTCCGGAAATTTCAAAGAATAAATTGGCTGCTACAGCTAAGGCAGCACCGGCTACTCCAAGTTTTCCAATTTGGCCTGCCAAAACTTCCATCTTTTCAGCCGAAGGAGATGGTTTTCCAGTTTCGCCAAGAGCTTGAGAAATTCCACCTAAAACGGTGTTATCACCAATAATGACCGCTTCAACTAAAACTTCACCACTTGTAACGACCGATCCTCGGAAAATCCAGTTTGGATTGGAGAAATCTTCACATTTAATCGTTAAATCAACCGGCTCAGTAGTAGCGGTTTTCTCTTCATCACGGCTTTCTCCATTTAAGGAGGCTTGATTGACTTTACACTTACCTTTAATCAAAACACCATCTACTGGTACTTGATCTCCAGCTTGCAATAAGATCACATCACCTTTGACGATATCGTCAATTGGTAATTCATGAATGGTGCCATCACGATAAACTTTGGTTTTAATTTTGCTCGCTTCGGCTTGTAAAGTATTGAATTGCTGGTTGTTTTTGTAGTTTTGTAAAGTGCCCACAAAGGTTGCTAAGAAAATAGCAATCACTACGCCAAGAATTTCAATGAGATCTTGGTGAAAATATTGTGGCCAAATGAAACTACAACCATAAATAATAAGCTGTAAAACGCAAGCGGCACATAAAATTTTAATCCAGATGTCATTAAAGGCATCTTTGTACATGTCCCAAAACGATTCGGTTTCTTTGACCGACAGCGCGTTGGTTCCGTACTTACTTTTGCTTTCTTCTGCCTCTTTGGTAGTCAAACCAATCGGTTTGGAAGCAAGAGCATTGGTTTTTTCTTGATCCTTTTCCATTAAAGAGCTCCTTTTTAAGCTTTAGCAGTAAAGGCGAAGGAGATCATTTAGATCGCCGTCTCGTCCTTCGGCAATGCCCTTGAAACTCCAGCCTCTTCCTGTGCGCACAAGTTCACCAATGATAAACGCTGTGTCGACTGAATTATCAGTGTTTAAGCGATATGTGGCAAGGTTTTTGCCTTTTAACCCATCTTCGATCTTAACCAATGAGCGTACCACACCAAAGGTCTGATTTGTATTTATAGCATTATAAATGGTGACTAAAAAGACAATGCGGTCAATGTCAGCAGGAACTTTATCCAAGTCCACCTTGATGAATTCATCTGGATCATCCCCATCTGCTTCACTACCATCTCTAGAATCTCCAGAGTATTCAGCGTATTGAAAACAAGTGGCAGCGGGAGAAGCTTTGTAATACAACACATCATTCAAAGAGCGAACCCGGCCATTGTGTAAGAAAAATGCCGAGAGATCTAAATCTACATCTTTTCCCGTTACGGCTGGATCCCAAGCTAAACCGACATCTACTTTATGGAGATTTCCTCCACTCTCTTTAACCAAATCAAGTGTCATTCCTTTGTTAAGGTCGAGAACCAAATCATCGTTTTGACTTTTTTTGTTGGAAGTATCTCCAAAGCCAGAAAAATTAATCATTGTCATCGCGGACTGGATATGGTTATTGGCAGGAAAATCCGCGCGCTCCTTTCGGTAGTGTATCCATTAACATGGTGTTAATTTCCCTTGGTTTTTAAAAGATTAAAGCCGTTTTGAGTTCAGAAAAGGATCCAACTAAAAGCGGATCCTTTTTTAATAGAGAGTTAAAAAATTAAAAATTATTGAAAGCGGGCAAGAAGGCCATTTAAATCTGCCATTAACCCTTCGCCAATGGTTTTGAAAACCCAAGAGCCATTTTGTTTTTCAACTGAACCTAAAATAATGGCTGAATCGGTGGCATAATCATTGCTTAAGGCAAAGTCAGCTAAGGGTTTTCCTGTGGTAGAGTCAGTAATACGACTTAAAGAGCGAACCACACCAAAGGTTTGGTTGTTGATTTGATAGTTATAAATGTTCGCGACAAAAACAATGCTTGTCACATCGCTTGGAACTTTATTGAGATTGACTTGGATCCATTCATCTTCATCATCTCCTGAAGCTTCGGCTCCTGTGCGACTATCATCGGAATGGGTGATAAAAGACGATGCAGGACCATTTTTTGGCGTTTTAAAATAAATCACATCGTTGACACTTTGGATACGTCCATTGTGGAGTAAGAAAGCGGATAAATCGATGTCCACGTCTGTTCCTTGAATTACAGGATCCCAAATTAAAGATACCCGTACACTGGATAAAGCCACACCATTGGGTTTGGCTAAATCAAGCGTGAACCCTTTTTGTAAATCAAGTGAAAGAGGGGCAGGCGTGTTTGAAGCCGTTCCAAAATCATCGGGGCCGTCCCCATTTAAAAAATTAAGTGAAGAAAAATCCATACAGACCAATCCTTTCTGGGTAAACCAAAGATCAAAACAACTTTTTTAGAAACTTAAAACGTGAGCGTAGGAATATTCCTCTGCGGCTTCAAAAATCCATTGCCCTTGATAACGTTTGAGAATGGCCATCATTACAGCTGTACGATCGCCACCTTTCTCAGACATCTTAACGGAACACAAAACGCGCTTATTGGTTTCATCGACCAACTTACAATACGCGTTATCAATCATATCGAAGGTATGATTGGGCAAACCTTTCATTTGACGTCCTTGATTGTAAATAACGACTCCAATCCGAATTTGAGCCACCGAAGCCGGTACTTGATCAAGACGAATGATGATATTTTCATTGTCCTTATTTAAGGAGCGACATTCTTTGTCGACATCCTTCCAAGCCGCACTTCCCGACCGATCGTCTTGGTCTAAACGCAACCCAGGAACGGTACGATGGTTAAAGTAGACGCGATCTAAAACATTTCCATCGGCGTCTTCTAAAGAACACGTTAAGTCTAAGTCTACATCTTCCATAACTTGACGACGTAAACCAAATAAGCCCTTTTTTTCCACCATTCGGCAATTCCAGCCACATCCAGCCCGTAAAACCACTTGATCTAAACGATTTTTCGAAAGGTTGACAAAGTCTCCTTTCTCCAAATCAAGGGTAATTCCTTTATTTAGGTCAAGTTGAATCTCCTTATTTAAATCCAGTTGAATGGCCATGTTTATCCTCCAAAGCCTTTTTGCTTCATATCTTGAATCATCTTAGTAAGATCTGCAGAATTTTGTCGACGTTGTTCGGAAGCCGATTTCATGGTCTCATTGACTTCATCAATGCCATTCATGATGGTGTTTTGAACCTGTTGCAATGTATCAATCTTGATTCCCGTGGTGTTGGCCATGCGAGCGATATTTTTGGAATTCGTTACGGTATTATTGGCATTGCGTAACAACAATTCATTGGTCGCTTGGTCAAGTTGAGCAATACTTTGGGCTTGAATTTCTTGGCGCTTTAACATCACGGCATTGGTCAAAGAAATTTTAAATACCGGCAAAGTGACAATAAAGGAAGTGTTGATTTTACCCATGAGTTGATAATTGGATTGCATCATCATGGCTAAGGTTGGCTGAAGTTGTAAGGAAACCATTTCAGCGGTTTGTAAATCGGCTTTACGTTGTTCTAATAAATAATAGTTGTCCTGCAATTTGCGGATAATAAAGCTTTTTTGATCATCCGACATATTGGGCATCTCTTTAACTTCCTGAATCTTGTTTTGAATTTCTTCTAATCCAATATCCGCCGCCACAACGTAGCATTCCAAGGCCTTAAAGTACTCAGTATTGGCTTTATAGAGCTTTTCTAAATTGGCATTTGAATTGTCGATATCCACCATGTATCGATTGAGCGTTCCAGAAATACGATCTACATCACGCGCTAAGTTATCGTATTTAGCCACAACGTTTTCAATGGATTCACGGGCTTTGCTGCGCATCTTCCCGAAAAAACCACGTTTTCCGGTGGCATCCTCCATGCTAAGTTCCGCTGCATCAAATTTTTTCATGACACTTGTCAAATTGACCATCATTTCGGAAATCTCTTTTGAACGAATGGCCGAGGTATTCTCTAACAATTGGCTAGAAACCTTACTGATACCATCTCCAGCTTTGGCTCCAAAATTTTGAATGGTTTTGGGATTGGAAATATCAATTTCATTGGTCAAAGCTTGGACTTGAGGCAAATTACGTAAAGCCAATTGATAATCGTCTTTTTGGTCCATTTCAGCGACAGGAACTACAGCCGTGGTTACATCGACTTTGGGTTTGTAAGCGTATTGGCTACTAGCACTTTCGGCAAAAGGATCCTTCTCTAAGACGGCTAAGGGACTTTCTAAATTGTCGAAGTTCATCGGTCTTCCCCTTTCTAGAAAAGGTGGTATTTCTTTACTTTTTAAAATACAAGCTATAGCTTCAAAGTTGAAAATCACATTCCCTATAAAATCCTTACTATTTATCATACCTTAATTAAGGCCTCTAGGAGATTTAAATGGATTTTGTAAGGTTTTAATCCCATTTTGCGATTATTTAAAAAAATCAAAAACACTTTGCATAAACCCCTTTTCCTTGCCTTTATTTTCAGGAGGATTGGAAAAGTTTAAATCATAAGCCATTTTATCGAGTCGTAAAATGGAGCGTTTTTTATCGGATAATCCTGAAACACCACTTGGGCAGAGAACCGCAATATCAAATCCTAATTCGGCTAAAAATTCTAAGGCAATGGCTACATTGCGATCGACTCGTTCTTCCTTATTTAATAAGACTAAAACTTTTGGAACTTGAAAAGGATAGTCAAAGTTTTCAATCATACGAGCAATGGGTTTGGATAGGGATAATAAAACATTTGCGATTTCTACACGTTCTTCTTTGGAAAGGCGATTGCCATCTTTCGTTAAAAACGCATTGAGTTTATGTACAAACATATCTGCAGTTTCCGAGGAGAGTTGATCAAACACATATCCTTCTTGAGCTTTGAGCTTTGCGGAATCAAAAGTACCATTGGGATTCATGGAAAAGACCAGTTTAACCGCATCTCGTTTTTCTTTTAAAGGCCGTAAAATAGTATTTCCCTTTTTGGAATCCACTAAGACATGTTCATTGTCTTTGAGCAGATCCACTAAGCGAAAATACTCATCCAAATTACGATCAACTCCATCAATCTCTACATAAAAAGAAGGAACGCGAAGAGTATTGCGCTCAACTTGAAATCCTTCTCGAAGTCTAGCTTCTCGATTCCATGTATCCTCTAAATCAATACGAGTTCCTTCAAGTTGAATGTGTTCGAGTGGAGCCCCTCGAAACATCCAGGGTTTAAAGACTCCTGTTTGTCCAAATAAAGAGGCATCGGTTTGTTGAGAAAGAGTGGAAACGATGGTTTTCACTTTGTTTAACGATTGACCGGCACTCGCTCGTTGAGCAAAGGTGCGTTGATAAGGACTTTTGGAATAGGTTATTAACTGGCTAAGATGATCCAAATCATATTGAAAATAGGAACTGTCTTGTTGGGGTTCTAAGAGGACGACATCCATTCCCATGGCATAACACAACATTAAAAACCAAAAGCTTTTTTCATCGAGTTGTCCTTGATCGTACAAGATCACTTTACAAGCTTTATCGGGTTCAAAAGGTAAGTTCAATAAATATTGCGTAGTAAAGACGATTTGATTGCAGATAAAGTTTTCTTGTTGCTTACGGGTTTTAAAAAGCCCATTGCGTTTGGCTAAGGCGATCGTATAATTTAAGGCTCTTAAGTACACTTCATTGAGTTCTGGATTGGCAAACATGATTAAAAAATCTTTCGTTAAATGATCCAAATTGAGAGTGGGGAGTTCCTTTTTGACTTGAGCCAGCACATCCAAACGAGGCTGAAAGACAAAATTTCCATCGATAAGAAGGGTTGAGTTATCTTGGGAATCTTTGATGGTTTTACATAAATCATTGTATTCTTGTTCGTTTTCTACCCCTAAAAAACGTTGAAATACCGGCTTAAAAGTTGTGTAGCGACTGCGGACACTGTTGGGCTTCCATAAATCAAGAACTAAGTTCTGAAGTTGTTGCATCATCTCACCTCCTTAGAGGAAACGCCTGCTTAGCTTCTTTTATTTTAATAATCTTTAGATTGTGATTTCAAATTAGGGATATTTATTCCCTTTTTTCTCTTTAAAGGACAAAATTTTGAGGTGTATTTTGTGGTGGTAAAAAAAAAGAAAGTAGAAAAATTATGGAACTGATTCATCTTTGTAATCCACAAGAAGTGGAAAAGGCCTTAGCGACCAAAGGATTTTATGGTTTTGAAAGTTCAGAGCGTTTTTTGCATTTTGCGACTTGGAATTCATGGCCTCTTATTGAAAAAAAACTAAAAAGGGAAGGTCAAATCCTTCCTGAGATGTCCTTTTTAGTCATTTCTTCCCAAAACCCCAATCTGACCATTCGTTTTGAGTGTGATAAAGACGGGATTGCCTATCCCCATGTCTATGGACCCATTCAAGCTAAAGACATTGTCCGCTTTGCGCCTCTTGATTTTTTTTCTCGCACCAATATTTTGATGAATACTTCGATGATTGATGAGTCATGGTGTAAAAAAGCATTGTCGAAAATTTTTCATCCCGGACAAGTGGTTTGTGTATTGGCCTTTAGCTTTTTTGATGATACTAAAACTCTTAGTGATTGGAATAAACAATATAAAAAAGGACAAGGGATTTGGTATCGAGCCAATACAGATGTATTTAAAGCCTATGGAATTGGGGAAAAAGATGTCCATTGGGTTAACTATTTCACCGATTCCAATCAAGAAATGTTAAATGCGATTGTTAATTCGGATGTTTTAATGCTTCCTGGTGGCGCTCCCGATTTAGCGATGAAACGCATCAAAGAAAAGAAACTTTTACGCATTTTAAAACACTATCAAGGCGTAATTTTGGGTTATTCTGCTGGAGCCATGATCCAATTGGATGACTACCATATCACTCCAGATGAAGATTATTCAGAATTTTCGTGGCAAAAAGGACTAGGCTATTTAAAAGATTTGGACATTGAAGTTCATTATCATGCCACGCCTCACCAAAAACGCTTTATTGAACAAGCACGTCAAGAAAAAGGATTACCAACCGTGGCGATTTATGAAAAAGGGGGAGTCATTTATCAAGATGGACAAGCAAGTTATTTTGGTCAAGTGGACTTTTTTGAAGAGGAATCAAGCTTTTAGATGACAATGGATACTAAAAAGCGGCCGCTCAAGCGACCGCTTTTCGTCTATTTACTTTTATTTTTCATCGATATCGATTAATTCATAATCGCGACTACCAAAACCAAGTTTATCCGCGGCATCTAGAATTAAACGACCATTGCGACTGTCAATACGTTCTACTAAATGATCACGTCCTGGATCATCGGAGTTGTACACCATATCAATGCAGGCTTGATCAATTGCTACAGGGTCAGTAGAAATCAAAATACCAATGTCCTTCATGCAAGGATCTTCTGCTACATGGCAGCAATCACAGTCAACCGAAAGATTCATAAGGCAGTTGATGTAAACCACTTTATTGTCGAAAAGACGATCCACACTTTCAGCGGCATCGGCCATCGCTTCGATAAATTCGTTGTGATCGACATCCATGGACCAGGTTTCATCCATATCTTTGGTTTTACCAGTAGAGTGAATCCAGCATTTTCCACCATGAGAAGCACAGCCAATGGAAAGTTGCTTAAGAGCGCCCCCAAAGCCGCCCATAGGATGACCTTTAAAGTGAGAGAGAACCAATAAAGAATCGTAGTCATCAATGTGCTTTCCGACATAGTTTTCTTTAATGATTTTTCCATTGGGAATTTCCAACACTTTATCTGGACCTTCAGCATCTAATAAATCAACTCGGAAGTTTTCGGTCCAACCATGCTCATTTAATACTTCTTCATGGTCGTGATTGTTGGAACGATATCCTCCCATATTGTGCCCATAGGCAGTATTGCATTCTACGACGGTGCCATCGACTTCATCAATCATCGGTTTTAAAAATTCAGGACGTAAGTAGTTTTGATTACCCCGTTCTCCACTATGCAATTTGACGGCAACATTTCCTTCCAGCTTTTTGCCAAGAACCTTATACAGTTTGACTAAGGATTCAGGACTAATTTCTTTGGTGAAATAGACTTTTGAACGAGAAGACATTTTTTTTCCTTTCTAGCCAAGTTAGCTATTCATATTTCGGTGTTTCCTCTTAGTAAGAAGAGAGCGTCCAAGAGGAGGTATCAACATAAAAGGTGCAGCGTTGCTCAGGATGGAAAGCTTCTATGTATTTTTCTTCTAAAGGAATCCAGCGGGTTTCAAAATCTTTTAGTTTTTTGAGGTTGCTTCGCCTTAAGATCCGCTCTTTTTGAAGGATAGGATCACAGGTGAAAAAGCAAGAGAGCGTAGCATAAGAAGCCAAATGCAAATTCAAAGAATAGGAACCTTCCAAAATCAACCAATCAACTTTTCCCAGAAAAATTGGCTTTTGTAAAGAGAAGGTTGAACAATCAAAAGGTTGATAAGCAATGGGTTGCTTCTTTAAAGCCGGTTCAAGAACCTCTTCTTGAAGTCGTTCATAATCTACATTTTCCCCTGGTTGCGCCAAACGAGCTAAAGTTCTTTGCGAAGGACGTAAGAAAAAATCATCGGCATGAATTAAAGCGCCCTTCCCTAAGCCAGCTTTTTGTAAAGCTTGAAATAAAGCTTGAGAAAAAGTGGATTTTCCTGAAGCGGCTCGCCCATCTACAGAAATGATTAAGGGGCCTTCTTCCTTGAAATTGCTAGCCTTTTGAACTAAAAGAGAAAGCAATTCATTTTGACTTATCCCCTTAGAAGAATGTGAAGCGTCAAGGGAGCAACTCATGCCCCTTGTCCATCAAGCCGTTGATAGCGCACTAAGCCTTGATTGTTGAGAACGACTAAAATAGAGGGAATTAACAGAAGCTGCAAAATAATTCCAGGAATTCCATTCACAAAAGCGCTCGTCATAAACATGGCCAAGCTATAAGGTTGTCCAAGACTTGACATTATGATCGTCATCACAATTCCATATACCAATCGTCCAACTAGCATCGCAATAATTAAACAGCGGTAAATCGCTTTAAGGCATTGCCATTTGGAATGTTCGTACAGCCAACCAGAAACAAAGCCATAAGTTCCAAGTTCTACCGCCATGGCTACTGCTTGTGGAAACATAGGGGGCATTCCAAACATAGATGAACGCAATAAGGGAAGAATGACTCCAATCGCTAAGCCGTATTTCCATCCACAAATAAAGCCACACAACAAAACTGGAATATGCAGAGGAAGTAGCATATTGCCAATGAATTGAATTTGTCCAGTAAAAAAGGGCAATACGATTCCTAAAGCCAAAAACATAGCAGCTAAGACCATTCGAGTTACTGGTTTCACGTTTTGTTCTCGCTTCCTTTCTTGTTTGTCTCCCATCTTTTGCGCCACAAAAGACGGATCTCTTTGGGTTGTAAATTAGAGAACCTAAGAGATCTAAAGATCAAGCAGCGTCTAAAGACTATAAATTCAGTATATTTAAATTTTAAGGATTGTAATCAAAAATTTTTCGTCTTGTCTTTTAAGAAAGCTTTGCTTTGGCTTAAAGTTCTGTCTGAAATAAGTTTAATGGTTTAAGGATACTTTAAAGCAATATATTTCCGTAATATATAAGGTATGAATACAACGACCCCTTTGAATGATTCAAAAAAGACCATTGCTTTAATTGCCACGGGAGGGACCATTGCAGGAAGTGGGAAGATTGGCCAAAGTGCCCATTACAAAGCAGGAACCTTACCTGTGGATTCTATTTTGGAATCCATCCCGCAAATTCAGGACTTGGCCCATTTAAAAATGATCAATATTTGTTCCAAAGATTCCAATGACATTACAGCGAATGATATTTTAGAAATCAAAAAACAAATTGAAGCGTTAGAGAAAGATCCCCAAATTGATGGATTTGTGATCACTCATGGAACCGATACTTTAGAAGAAACCGCCTTTTTTTTAAATTTAATTCTCAATGTTCATAAACCAGTGATTATCACTGGAGCCATGCGGCCAGCTACAGCCACTAGTGCGGATGGACCGATGAATTTATATCAATCTGTAGCCCTTGCCACTTGTGATCAAGCCAAAGATCAAGGCGTCTTGGCCGTTCTTTCCGATACCATTTATTCAGGACGGGATTTAACCAAAATTAATTCCATTAAAACGGATGCCTTTGAAGTCGGAGACCCTGGACCCATTGGATACATGCAAGACGAAACAGCCTATTTAATTCATTCGCCTTATCGAAGACACACCCATTATTCACGCTTTGCTACTCAAAGCTTTGATACTCTTCCAAAAGTAGGCATTTATTATGTCCATGCGGATTGTGATCCCGAACTTTTAAAATGGATGCTTCAAACGTATGATGGAGTGATCCTAGCTGGAAGTGGTTCAGGAAATTATCCTCAAACGATTCAAGAAGTCATCGAAAAAAACAAGACTTCCTGCCAAATAGTAAGAGCGAGTCGTCTTATTGAAGGAGCTGCTTTTGATTCGGATGTTTTTGATCCCCTTCATAAAACAATCGCTGCTCATCGACTCTCTCCCCATAAAGCACGAATTTTGTTAATGCTTGGTTTAGCCCAAAATTTGAGTCAATCTGAATTGGAAAAATTATTTATCGAATATTAAAATTATTAGGAATATAAAAGATGCCAAAAGGCATCTTTTTCTTAGCCCAAAAAGTGTTGACTTAGCATCTTTTCCATTGTAAATTTTATGCGTTTTTATTCGAAGCTAAAGATTTTGAATAAGAATAAAATCAACTTGTTAATTAATTAAA
>CAYMGC010000041.1:0-12534 GCA_964389885.1 uncultured Erysipelotrichaceae bacterium
TTTAGTTGCATCCTCATTTTCTGCCTCAGGAAAGGAATCTTGAGCCAAGATAGGTAAATTGTGAAGAAAAGAAGCCGTAAAACCCAGCATTAAAGATAAAGTCAAAAGATTAAATCGTTTCATTTTTCATCCCTTCACCTGTCGCGCTTTAATATATATATATATATATATAGCGTATTTTTTTAAATAACAATATGAAATTAAAACAGTGATTTAAATTTTTAATAAAAATTGAGTTCTTGTTTATCAAAACGATTTATCACGTTTCTTTGGCTCATTACCGAAGAAACGTTTTTTATTCAAGAATTTTGACCATTAAAAAGCTTAATAAGATGGTTCGTCAATCTTTCGAAATTGTTGTGCAAGTGCAAAACAAGTGGTTATTTTTGCTTGTTACACTAAAAAGGTGAAAAGACTCGTTTGCTTAAGCCCAGTTTGATTTTTTAAAAATTAAAGACTTTGTGGCCATAAATAAAGTGTTACAAATAAGATAAGACGGGATGATAAAGATGCTAAAAATTTTATGTTCACTCTTTTGGGTAGGTGCAGGATTTTTTGGTGGATTTTTCTTGCAACGTCCGCACTTACCTTTATTTCTCTTTTTAAGTGTACCTTTATTGGTTTCTTGCTTTTTACTATGGTTTTCAAATTCACTCCATGGCCTTTTAGTGCGTTTAGGACTCTTTTTCTGTGGAGCTACCTTGTGTTTTTTAATGGATTCGCAAGCCGTTTTCTCTTTACCAATTCGTTTAGCGGCAAGTGCTTCCATGATATTGGTTCTTTTGACCTTGCCCTTTTTTTCCTATTTATGCCAAGAAAATACGCTCCATTCTTTAGGAGCTCGCATTGGATTTTGGCTGACTTGGATCGTATTGGCCTTTTTTCAACCAAGCGAATTAGTTCCCATTAGTTTACTTCTCGCTTTTTTAGGGGGCGCGGCTCTAGCCTTTAAAGCTGGAGGCTTTCATATCTCTTCTACTGCGTATTGGAAAGCCAAAGCCCAAGAAAAATTAGAGATTCAACGCTTAGAAGCTCGTCAAGCTTTATTAGAAGGATTGATGCGCTCCCACTCCTTAACCAATTAAGAGATGGCTTAACTCAGTCATAAAAAAGATATTTTTCAAAAAAAAATACAGAAGAATCCAATAAGATTAGGGAAATCTACCATTTAAATTTTGCTTCCCATAAAATGGGAACAAACCCTTTTGGGATTTTAAGGAAAGGAATCGTGTTATGGATACGAATTCTACACAAACGCCTCGTCATACCATCTTAGTCGTAGAGGACGATTCAGGACTAAGAGAAGCCGTGGCGATTTATCTCAAAACTCAAGGCCACAATGTGATTCAAGCTCCTGAAGGCAAAGAAGCTTTAAAAGCTTTGGCGAAAACCGATAATGTCCACTTAGTGATTGCCGATTTAATGATGCCAGGCATGAATGGACAAACACTCATTCAAGAAATTCGCCGGCGACAATATGATTTTCCCATTATCATTTTGTCGGCTCGTTCTGAGGAAGTGGATAAAATCAATGGCTTAACCATTGGCGCAGATGATTATTTAACCAAACCTTTTTCCTCGATGGAGCTTTTAGCCCGGGTCAATGCAGCTTTACGCCGTTATTCCCAACTCTTGAATGTAAAAGCCACTGCGGCCCATGCGAGTGGCCGCCAAGATGTGTTGGTTAATCGCGGTTTAGAGTTGAATCCTTTAACCAAAGAAGTCAAAGTAGATGGTAAACCGGTTCATTTAACTCCTAAAGAATTTATGATTTTGGAACTCTTAATGCGTCAACCTGGTCGAGTATTTTCCGCTACGGAAATTTATGAAGCCATTTGGAAAGAAGAAGCGATTTCTACAGAAACCATTACTGTACACATTCGAAAACTGCGCGAAAAAATTGAAGAAAATCCCAAGAAACCCAACTACTTACAAGTCGTTTGGGGTCTTGGCTATAAAATTCGTCAGGAAGACGACTAACCTGTTAAATCGTTTTTCAAAAAGGGCCAGGCGCATCGCTTTGGTCCTTTTTTTAGGCAAGAGCCAAACATAAGCTAGAAAGGAGGAAGAGATAAGGGACGACTTGCCTAGTTCTTTGTCTCGTCATGAAAAATAAGAAAATTCCTTGGTTTTCGTTGGTTTTGGTGATGGCGATCTTGGTATTATCCTTTTTTGCTACGAAAATTACTTCCCACATTGTGATCACCACAGTCGATCAGCGCCTGGAACTAACGGATGATTTTGAAGATCGTTTACAGGACAATGCCATTTTTCGGCTGCGACTTCTTGATCCAGAAGCGGTGTGGCTAGAAACCGATGAAGAAGTTGACGAATCCATTCGCTCCTATATTGAAGAAAATTTAGCCAGTTTAGTTCGTTTAAATGGAGACCAAATGTCTAAGGATTCCAATTTGGCGTGGATTGTTGAATACAATGGTCAACAATATCAACACAACTGGAAAGAGATTTATGATCAACAAACCGGTGCTATTGATTACACCATTCGTGCGCTTCATGGAAAAGTGACCTATAGTGGAGCCATTCAACCCAATGTGGCTTTTCAGCGAAATTTAACCATTTTGGTTAATCCTTCTATGGTTCCAGAAGAACGGCTAAACAGCACTAAAGGCAGTGAATATACCTATCGCTTAACGCTTCCTGATGGCTTTTCCATTCGTTACTATGTTCCTTCTCAAATTCAATCCAATGGAGGAGCCATTGCCCATACTGCATGTCAAATGAACACCACCCATTGGGATTTTTGTGTGATTAGTGCCAGTGTACTTTTGATCCTTCTTGTTCTTTTTGGGTCTTGGAATCAAGAAAAGGATTTAAAAGTCTTGGTACGCTTTAGTCAAATCAAAGGACTCTTTGCGGTTCTTCTTTTAGGAGGGGGCCTTTTAGGAACCCTAAAAGCTTTAAACTCCCTTTCCTTAATGAATTCCGATGGTACGCTTTCTTTGATGTTTCAATCCTTTGGAATGGGCTTTAAACAAGGGACTTGGAGCGCTATGTTAGTGTGTATGGGAATGTGGATCTTGTTTTTAGGATTCGTGGCCCTTGCTACTTTGTATTTTAAATCCATTTTTAAAATGGGCCTTGTCCAGTATTTGACCAACCATACTGTTATAGCAGCGCTTTTTGAATTTGGACAAAAAGAAATTTTAGAAGCCTTTACTGGACCGCGCTCTTCTAAAGCTAGCTTTCGGCTTATTTTAACCTCCTTAATCGTGACGCTTGCTTTTTCGGCGTTGTTGGTTTTAGGTTTAATCTTTTTAGGTCCTATAGGCTTATTGGGAGGTTTTTTCTTCGGCACTATTTTATTGGCGGTCTTCTTTTGGAGTTTGTTTAAACATATGAGTCAAAGCTTTGCGACGGTTTATGAAGCCAGTGAAGAATTGGCTAAGGGCAATTTTTCAGCCTTATCGCCGCAAAATATTGGCTATTATCAGCCTTTATATGATGAACTCGTTCATATCTCTGATAGCTATCAAAGGGCTTTAAAAGAAGGATTAGCGAGTCAAGTTTCTAAGACCCAACTGATTTCAAACGTTTCTCATGATTTAAAAACACCTGTAGCGGGTATCCAAAGTTATTCAGAACTCATTACCCTTTCGGATAATATGGAGGACATTCATACCTATGCCAAACGGTTAAATCAATATGCCATTCGCTTAAACGATTTAATCGTTGATTTATTCGATGTGGCCAAAGCCACTAGTGGAGACATTAAACTTGAACTGGTCGATATTGATTTAAGTGAACTGGTTATGCAAGTGAGTACGGAGTGGGATGATGTCTTTGAAGAAAAGGGTTTAAAAACTGTCATGAATTTACAACCGCATGCCCTATTGCGATTGGATCCAGGAAAAATGGTGCGGGTAATGGAAAACTTACTTTCCAATATCTCCAAATATTCCCTACGAAATAGTCGAGTATTTATTGATTTGGCCGCAAAAGATGGCTTATATCAACTGGTTTTAAAAAATACTTCCAGTACGGAAATGAATTTCAATCCCGAAAACATCGTGGAGCGATTTGTACGAGGAGACGCTTCCCGTCATGAAGCAGGGAGTGGCCTTGGTCTAGCCATTGTAAAAAGCTTTGTGGAAGTCCAACAAGGAACATTTGAAGTCCAAACCGATGGCGATTTATTTAAAGCTTGTATTTCTTTTGCCATTCCGCCTACGAATGATTCAGACCATTTAGAAATTCCACCTTTACCCCAGCCACCAAATTCAGAGATGTCTTTGGTTCCCCAATTAGAATCAAATCAAGAGATAGAAAGTCAATCCCACTTGGAAGAAACTCCACCGACTTTTGAACCAGCCAAAGAAGAATCGAGTGAAGAAGATTCCTTAAAGACTAGTTTGGCTGTTTTGCCAGAAATGGCGTCTTTAAGTGAAAAGCCAACCACACTTCCAGCTGTGCCCAAGGACGAAACCTTAAAGGTGGAAACCCAGCCACAATCAAGTGACTTAGAAGAGGACTTGTTATTTCAACTCTCTACTTTATCCGCTCAAGCAGCACCCTTTGAGGAAGACCCTTGGACTTTTCCACCTACTCCTCTAGAACAAGAGGATCAAAACGCATAAAAGGCTAGATTAAACGAAAGATCGTTTAAATCTAGCCTTTTTTTATGGAGCGCTTAAAGGGCTTGTTTGGCTTCTAAACGTTGAGCAATGGCCTTTAAAAACTGTTTAGAGGTCAATTTTTGGACAGGAGTATCCTTTTGCCATAGGCCAGCCAAATCTCCTGTCATTTCTCCCGCTTCAATGGTTTCAAGCGTGGCGGCTTCTAGATTATTGGCAAAATGAATTAGTTCAGGAATTTCATCCAATTCACCCCGTTTACGCAAAGCACCACTCCAAGCGAAGATCGTCGCTACGGGATTTGTGGAGGTTTCTTCGCCTTTTAAATAACGATAGTAGTGGCGGGTAACGGTTCCATGGGCGGCTTCGTATTCGTAAATGCCTTCGGGAGTAACCAAAACGGAAGTCATCATGGCTAAAGAACCAAAAGCGGTAGATACCATATCGGACATGACATCTCCATCATAGTTTTTCAAAGCCCAAATGAATCCACCTTGAGAGCGAATCACACGAGCTACCGCATCATCAATTAGAGTGTAGAAATACTCTAAGCCAGCTTTTTCAAATTTCTCTTTGTATTCTTGATCGTATAAATCTTGGAACACGTCTTTAAATCGATGATCATACTTTTTAGAAATCGTATCTTTAGTGGAAAACCAAAGATCTTGATGGGCGGAAAGAGCATATTCAAAACAACTGCGAGCAAAAGATTCAATAGAGGCATCTTTATTGAATTGGCCTTGTACAATACCAGGCCCATCAAACTGAACGATTTTTTCCTGTACTACTTCGCCATTATCGGATTCATACACTAAATATACTTTCCCTGCTTCAGGAATACGAACTTCGGTTCCTTTATAAACATCGCCAAAAGCATGACGAGCAATGGTAATGGGTTTGGTCCAAGTACGAACATTTGGCAAAATGCCATCAACCATAATAGGCGTACGAAAGCACGTTCCATCTAAAATCGCGCGGATGGTCCCATTGGGCGATTTCCACATTTCAGACAAATTGTATTCCTCTACCCGTTGGGCATTGGGTGTAATGGTCGCACATTTTACCGACACTCCATATTTCTTATTGGCATTGGCTGCATCAATGGTGACTTGGTCTTTGGTGCGTTCGCGTTCTGGTAAGGATAAATCATAGTATTCCGTTTTTAAATCCACAAAAGGGTTTAAAAGAGTTTCTTTGATCTCATGCCAAAGAACTCTTGTCATTTCATCCCCATCCATTTCTACAAGGGGCGTTTTCATTTGAATCTTCATTTTTCCTCTTTTTCTAGCCCTAGTAAGACAAGGCTTTCTCCTTCGTCTTGATCGGGCGCTTTAGTCTATTAAGTTTCAATCTAAAGCACAAACCCGACCATGTAAACCATCCTCTCTGGAAGCGTTCCCATCTCGAAAGCCCGAAACAAATCTTTCTTCTTTATTTTCCCCTTTTCTTCTTGTCAAACTTGCTCTTTTCCTTTAATGTACTGATTGTACTTAATGTATAAGTACAATAGGAGGAGCGATGGATCAGCTAGAAATTGCTTTGAGTTTAAAAGGAGAAACACCGATTTATGAACAAATAGAAACCCAAATCAAAGATCAAATTTTAAGTGGCAAGCTCGATCCCGGTCAGTCCATTCCAAGCATGCGCACGTTAGCAAAGCTGTTACGAGTCAGTGTCATCACGGTGCAAAAAGCCTATGAAAATTTAAAGCGAGAAGGCTTTATTGAATCGGTGGTCGGTCGCGGAACAATCGTGGCTGCAGTCAGTCACGAACGCCACTTAGAAGAAAAGCGAAAAGAGCTACAAGAAACCTTAGAAAAAGCCATTGGGCAAGCTAAACCTCTTGGCTTATCTTTACAAGAACTTCAAGATCTTTTGGCAGTGCTCTATGAAGAAACGCTTTAAAAACTAAAAAATCCTTACTGCGTAAGGTAAAAAAATGGAAAGGAGTTTTAAGGCTATGTCAAAACCAACCGAAGAATTTGCCTTAATGGTGCAAAACCTAAATAAAGACTTTCCCACCTTTTCCTTAAAAGATGTAAGCTTTCAAGTTCCTGTAGGCAGTGTAGTTGGATTAGTGGGTGAAAATGGATCGGGAAAAACCACTTGTGTTCGTTGTATTTTAGGCCAAGATGTTCCGACTTCTGGCACCATTACCATTTTAGGCCAATCCTCTTTGGATAGTATTTCCAGTCATAAGGCGATTGGAGTAGCGTTTGAATCCTGCCCTTTTCCTGATGTTTTTACGCCCAAACAAATTGCTAAGGTCATGGAAAAAATCTATCCTACTTGGAATTCCAAGATCTTTTTGGATCAAATTCAACATCTTGAAATTCCACAAGAGCAACCCATTCGTACCTTTTCACGGGGGATGAAAGCCAAGGTCTCTCTTAGTGCCGCTTTAGCTCATCAAGCCAAGTTATTGGTGTTGGATGAAGCGACTTCTGGGTTGGATCCGATTGTTCGCGAGGAAATTTTAGATACGCTATTGGCCTATATGGAACAACAAGCTTGTAGCATCTTAATGACCAGTCATATTTCTTCAGATTTAGAACGGATTGCGGATTTCATTGTATTTTTACAAGAAGGTCAAGTTATTTTTGTGAAATCCAAAGAAGAATTGGAAAGTTATGGATTAGCTCGGGTACGACAAGATCAATTAGAATTTATCGATCCCACTTACATTCTTAAAATGCGTCCTCAAGCGCTTTGGACCGACATCTTAGTTTGTGATCGAAATAGTTTTCGCCAACGCTATCCAGATTATGCTTTGGATCAAGCCACTTTGGATGAAGTCATTTTGATGTATGGTAAGGGAGAAAATTTATGAAAGGATTATTGTGGAAAGATTTTTTGTTGGTTTGGCAAAGCAAATGGGTTTTATTTCTCATTAGCCTTTGCGTAAGCTGTGGATTGATTTACTTTCAAAATCAATCGGCCGATTCTCCTACGACGTTAGGCTGGATTGCTTTCTTTTGCATTTTGTTTTCCATGCAAGGAGTTTCAAGTATTCTAACCGATCGCATTTCGGGATGGAATTTGTATCAAACAACCTTTCCCATTACTCGCCAACAAGCCATCCAAGAAAAATATGTATTGTCCTTCCTTCTTGGTCTAGGCGGTTTAGCCATTGGTTTATTGTTTACGTTTTTATACAATTGCGTTTTTTTCCCAACTTCCATTGACTTAGAAAGTTGGCGCATTAATTTTTATATTGCCGTTTTAATTTGGCTAGGCTCTATGGCTGTGGCGATTCCCTTAAGTTTATGGCTATCCAAAAACCAATATTTTTTAGCGCTTTTGGCCTCATTTTTGTTACCTATGCTTTTAATTGTCATTTGGAACCAGAACATTAGTGTGGAATATAGAGGATTGATCGTCATCGTGAATTTAAACGTGCCGTTACTTGGCTATATGGCGATTGGTTGTGCCATTTTATGTGTCCTTTCGTATTTAATCCTTCCAAAAGTTCTCATTCACTACGATCAACGCTAGGATTTCAAAGAAAAAGCTCCAAAACGAAATGTTTTGAAGCTTTTTTTATCGCGCAAAAATAATCCCTAGAGCAATTAAAAATAATACGCCTAAAATAATCGCGGCTACCATCCAAGCTGTCTTTTGACGAACCAACTTCTCATTGACTTGTTTTTCTTGATTCAATGCGCTTTGAAGCTCTTGTGGATTCATATTTCTATTTTCCCTTTCTGATTGAAGATCTTTCTTTACTTTAGCATAGGCTTTCAAAAAACTTTCGAGAACGCCAAACTTTAAAGAAACAAAAAACAGCCAAGTGACCTTGGCTGTTTAACGAAAACCGAGATAAACCTTATTTGGATTTGTCTCTTTTTAAAGTCAGAATATACGTTCCATCTTCTGGATACTCACTAGTATCTTTCGGATCGGCAATGATTTCCAATTCGCAAGGATATCCTGCTTCTTCAAGAGTTTTTAAAAGCCCGTCTTTTCCAAGCTTTTTCGTAATGCGAATCCCGCAGGCACAGTTTCCATACTGATCCAGACAGGAGAAGATCCACTTTGGAATCTGAGATGAAGCCATGTAGTTCCTCTCTTTCCATGACCACTGGTCATTTTTTCAGATTAAAGCATAACGCTTTTAAGGTTTCAAGATCCCTTTTTTTATTGCTTTTCTCTCCTTCATTTCCTTGAAGGGTTTTAAGCAACGAAATGCAGGGAATGGATACCAATCCCTGCATAAAGAAAACTCGTATTAAAAGGGCAAACCAAACTATTTTTGAAGGATTTCAATAATTTTTGGATAGTAAGTATAGCGACCATCGACAATCCGCAAAGCGTCTTGCGCAATGCCTTTTGCTCTTTGTAAATCAAATGGTTCGTATACTTTCGCAAACCGATAGTAAATTTGGTCTTTGAGTTGGTTTTCACGCAATACATAACCATAGCCATCGTTACCCCGTTGGTAATCGCCATGTTTGATGTACAGATCCGCAATATCCATCAAAGCACGGTTTTGCCAAGAGGCTAAATCGTCGAATTGGGCCATAACGCTATATAAGAAGCCTTCATAGTACTTCACATCATTGTATTGCCAACCTGGCAAGATCGTATAGGCCACCGTCATGAAGCGATCAACCAATTTTTCAAGATCGGCTGGAATATCGCGTTCAACTTCTTCAAGCGAATGCAGTTGATTTTGTTGGGCATGAACCAAAATTTTACGCATATCATCAAAGAGATCATTGTAAATGGCCGTGTCGTTTGCACTGTTATTAATTAACATACGCGGAACATCATTGGTGATCTTCTTGGCTAAGCTGATATTATCAACCGTCTTAGAAGGTAAGGTAGCCGCAACCTTATTGCAGAAATAGGGAATCACTTTTGTATCAAAACCGTCCTTTTCAAATGTGTAGTCTCGACCCTCTTTGGTCACTTGTTTTAAGTATTTGTCTACTTGGCTATCTACATCGGGAGATTTTTCAAGATCCGATTTCAAGGTATCGTAAGTAATATGAACGCCTAAAGCATTCAACATATCCACTAGAGTTTGGTCATCCAAAGTATCGTAGAATTTATTTTCTTCTTCTGTAGTCATTGGTGTTTTTTGGCTTAACGTCGTTTTCTTACGCGTAGCAAGCGCTTTGCGACTTTCCATCGCCGCTTTCTCTTTTACTTCTTGAAGCACCTTATCATAGGCAACTCCTGGAACTTCAGCGATCAAATTTTTAATGCGACTACCATTTTTAGCTTCCTTCATAATGTCGGAAATAATTTGATCTTGGGCTGTTTTTGGAGCGGCTTTTTTAGGAGCTGGTTTTTTGTAGTTTTTTGCCTCTTTGGCTGCCGCTTCTTTGGAACGAGCAGACAAATTCACTTGCGCATTGTTTTCAGCAGCTGATTTTTTGGCCAGTTCGATGCGGCTCGCCATAGCAGGGGCCACTTTGGTATAGGGAGTACCTTTTACTTCAGCAATGGCTTCTGCCACTTGAGCGCCTACTTCGGCTTCGACTTGGTTGGTATTGACACCCGCTTCAACTTGAGCTGCATCTTGATGGCTGCTTTCTTGAATGTATTGGGCAATCGCAGCTTTTGAACGAGCCGATAAATTCACTTGTGCGGTGGTATGACCAAAGGCCTTAGCGGCTAAAGCAGCACGGCTATCCAAAGCCGCATTCGTTTGAGCTGCTTTTACTGTATCGGCATAGTCCTCACCAGGAATGGCTTCAATACCACGGAAGACTTTCGCACCTTCTTGCGCTTCTTGGGCAATGGTCGCTACTCTTGCTTTTACTTGAGCCGCAGTTTGATGGGAACCGGCAAATGGTTTTGGTTTGGAATAGTTTTTGGCCGCAATCGCAGCATCCGCTTTGGAACGTGCGGATAAATTGATTTGAGCATTATTTTCATCGGCCGATTTTTTGGCTAATTGTACTCGACTAGCCATAGCTGCAGCAGCCTCAATTTCTGCTGGGGTTAAAGCGGCTTTTTTCGTCGCTTTTTTGGTCGTTTTTTTAGTAGCCTTCTTTTCGGCTTTTTTAGATGCTGATTTCACGTCTGATTCAACCTTCTTTTCCGCTTTTGTGGCGGCTTTTGTAGCTTTTACAGTTGTTTTTTCTTTTGGTTCCGCTTTTACAACTTTTTCTTCACTCTTGACGGGTTCAAGAATGGGTTCTACAATGGCTTCCACTTCTTGTAAAACCACTTCTTCTACCGCCACCACATCACTTGCTACATCAGTAATCATGTCTAAAAGTGGAGTTGGTGTACTTTCCTCTTTAGCAACCTTGGTCGTCTTTTTAGGAGCGGCCTTCTTAGCAGGGGCTTTTTTAGCCACGCGTTTTACAGGAGCTTTACGAGGCGCTTTTTTAGGTGTTGCTTTATCTGCACCCGCGGCATCCCCCGCGGTTTCAACCGATTTAACGGAAACTGATTTTCTCTTTTTGGGTTCAGCTTTTTCTTTATGGGTCATGATTTGCGTACTACCTCCATTCGTGATTCGCTATAAGTATAGCATTGAACCTCTTTAAGGAATGAAGCTGTAACCGTCGTTTCAATGGATCCCTTTTCAAAGAAAATTTGTACGCTTCATAAGGCACTCTTTAAGGTTTATTTTAATTATCTGGATATACTGAAAGCACGATCAAGAAAGAGATGATTTCGCTGAAGCGAACCTTTTGGATCGAAACCTACTGAATAAAAAACGAGATTGCGATTCACTCTTAGCCAAGAGAAAGAAGGGCAATCTTTCTTTATGTTTTATCTTTTAAAGATAACGAGTGAACCAGATAGAGAAGAAAGGAAAAAAATTATGAACGCAACTCCTCCAAGAGCACCAAAAAATAAAAATAGTGGCTTAATGGCCAAATTTGGCATTATTAGTTTGTGTACCGTCCTAGTTTCGGGCGCAGCTGGCTTTTTTGCTGGCCAAGCAGGCGTGAACTCGAAAATTGATTCCACCATTTCCTCCATGGTGGCCAGTGGATCCCTCGAACAAGCGGAGCTGGATCATTACATCAATGAAGGAGGAAGCATTATTGCTTTGGATGTGTCCGATATTGTAGCGAAGCTTCGGCCAACGGTAGTGGAAATTATGACCGAATCGTATTCCAATGGAAACTCCATTTTTGGCCAATATGTTTCCCAAGGCGCTGGATCTGGGGTTATTTTGAGTGAGGATGGCTATATCGTAACCAATAATCACGTCGTAGAAGGGGCTTCCTACATTCAAGTGAAAACTTGGGATGGACAGGAATATGAAGCAACTCTTTGTGGAACTGATTCCCAAACCGATATCGCGGTGATTAAAGTGGACGCCCAAGGATTAAATGCCGCTCATGTCGGCAATTCTGATGCCATTGAAGTTGGAGAAACCGCTATTGCAATTGGTAATCCCCTTGGATCTTTAGGCGGCACGGTGACAACAGGCATTATTTCAGCCGTAGGTCGTGAAATCACCATTGAAAATGAAACGATGACCTTGCTGCAAACCGATGCGGCGATTAACCCTGGAAACTCGGGTGGCGGTCTGTTTGACATCAATGGGGATTTGATCGGTATTGTCAACGCCAAACAATCCAATACGGGTATTGAAGGGCTTGGTTTTGCTATTCCTATTTCCGATGTAACGAGTGTTATTGAAGATTTGAAAACCAGCGGTCGGGTGACCTCTCGTCCCGTTTTGAATGTCAGCTTACAACAAATCAACAATTCCTACTACGGCTTTGGTGGCAGCACCCAACCTGGTCTTTATATTGCCCAAATCGTAGAAGGTGGTACAGCAGATCAAGCGGGCTTAGAAGTCGGTGATCAAATCGTAGCCTTTGATGGCCAAGACGTGAGCGATGCCGCTGAGGTGAAGAAATTGCTTCGGGAACATCATATTGGGGATGTCGTTACGATGACGATCATTCGTGATGGCCACCAACAAGATGTGGAAGTCACTTTACAAGGGGATACAAGCAAT
>CAYMGC010000042.1:0-12495 GCA_964389885.1 uncultured Erysipelotrichaceae bacterium
AACGATATTGTAGCACACATGAAAAATTATGGCTTTGTATACCAAGGCTCAGAAATTTATGGTGGACTGGCAAACACCTGGGATTTTGGCCCTCTGGGTATTGAGCTGAAAAACAACATCAAAAATGCGTGGTGGAAACGCTTCATTCAAGAACAACCTGAAAATGTGGGCATTCAATCCGCCATTTTAATGAATCCGATGGTTTGGGTCGCCAGTGGTCACGTGGGCGGCTTTTCCGATCCTTTGATGGATTGTCGGGAATGCAAAACGCGTTTTCGTGCCGACACGTTGATTGAAGACGCCACCAATGGTCAAGTCAATCCAGCTGGTTGGACCAACAAAGAAATGGAAACGTATATTGATGAACACGATATCGTCTGTCCAAACTGTGGCAAGAAAAATTTTACCCCCATTCGCCAATTTAACTTAATGTTTAAAACCTTCCAAGGGGTGACTGAAGAGGCAAAAAACGAAATTTATTTGCGCCCCGAAACAGCCCAAGGTATTTTTGTAAACTTCAAAAATGTACAACGCACGATGCGTCGTAAATTGCCCTTTGGCATTGGTCAAATTGGTAAATCCTTCCGCAATGAAATTACCCCTGGAAACTTTATTTTCCGTACGCGCGAATTTGAACAAATGGAATTGGAATTTTTCTGCAAACCAGGCACCGACTTGGAATGGTTTAAACGCTTAGAAGGAATGTGTGAACAATTCCTCTATGATCTTGGCTTGAAAAAAGATCGTTTGCGTTTAAGAGCCCATGATCAAGAAGAATTATCCCACTATTCCAACGCCACAACGGACATTGAATACTTATTTGGCGCGCCCATTGGTTGGGGGGAATTGTGGGGCATTGCCGATCGCACCGACTTTGACTTATCTGCTCACCAAAATACGTCCAAACAATCTTTGGAATATTTTGACCAAGAAACCAATGAAAAATACATTCCCTATGTCATTGAACCTTCCGTAGGGGTAGAACGCCTCATTTTGGCGGTGATGTCTCAAGCCTTGGAAGAAGAAAAAATCAGTGACAAGGATACACGCTTAGTGCTGCGCTTGCATCCCTTTTTAGCGCCTTATAAAGTGGCCGTATTGCCTTTAAGCAAAAAACTCTCCGAACCGAGTATGGCTTTAATGCGTGATTTATCCAAAGCCTTCTCTTGCACGTACGATGAAGCGCAAACCATCGGCAAACGCTATCGTCGTCAAGATGCAATCGGCACGCCATTTTGCGTAACCGTGGATTTTGAAACCGAAAAAGATGGCTGTGTAACCGTTCGTGATCGGGATACGATGGAACAAATTCGCATTCCCGTTACCGAAGTCAAAGACTATATCGCGGCTCGTGTCGGATTTGAATAAGGCTTTCGCCTTTTCTTTTGATCTTATTTTAGAAAACTTGTTTTAGAAAAAGGAGTGAGGTTGGTGCGTCTTTCAGATACAGATCTTCAAGCCCTTCGCGATCGAGCGGACATTGTGGATGTGGTATCGCAATACCTTCCTCTTGAAAAAAAAGGCAAGGAATTTGTGGGGGTATGCCCCTTTCACAATGACCACGATCCCTCAATGCATGTCTCGCCTGACAAACAAATCTTTAAATGCTTTGTTTGTGGCGCTGGGGGAGATGTGTTTTCCTTTGTACAAAAGTACGAAAAAGTTTCCTTTGTGCGAGCGGTGGAAAAAGTAGCGGATGCGGTCCATTATGTTTTGCCCACTTCTTTTCAAGCCCCAACTCCAAGCCATCCCTATCAAGACGTATACAAAGTACTCGACCAATTTACAAGCTATTGTCGCTATGAGTTATCGAGTCAAGATGGCCAGCAAGCGCGCGCTTATGTAGAAAGTCGTAAGATGTCCAAAGACATTTTGGATCGCTTTGAAATTGGCTATGCCCCTTCTTTTCAAATGGTCAGTGAATTTTTAACGGCTCGCTTTGCCACAATTCATCCCTTAGAACAAGCAGGATTAGTACGCATTGGTACGGATACTTTGCAGCCCGTCTTTTTTGATCGCTTAATCATTCCTATACACGATCCCTTTGGCCATCCTGTGGGGTATACGGCGCGTATTTTACCGCAAGCCAATGCCTCCCAAAAAGCCAAATATATTAATACGTCCCAAACACCCCTTTATGAAAAAGGGAAATTAATTTTTAACTATCATCGAGCCAAAGAGGTCTGTCGCCAAGCCGGTCGGCTCATTTTGTGCGAAGGGGCGATGGATGTCATTGGCCTAGCAAAAGCTGGAATTCAAGAGGGGATTGCTTGCTTAGGGACCGCTTGCACCCCTGAGCAACTTCAATTGATGAAACAATGCCATGTTCCCATTGTCGTATTTTACGATCGGGATGAAGCCGGCCAAAAAGCTATCTTTCACTTTGGGCAAAATGCCTTAAAAGCCAAGCTTCGTTTTTCCATTGTGGCCTCTTCTACTACTCTTGGAAAAGATCCAGATGATATTTTTGTGCATCATGGCAAAGAAGCGCTTTTACAAGCTTTAGATCATACCATCAGCTTTGCGGAATTTTCCTTGCACTATTTGCAAAAGGTATATTCATTGGACAATTACGAAGACAAAAAAAGCTTTGCGTTTCAAATGGAACAAATCATTCACCAAAGCTTAGAGCCCTTTGAACAACCCGCTTTTTTGGAAAAACTGCAAAACTTAACGGGGTTTCGCTTTGAAGGCAGTGCGCCTAAAGAAGAAACCCCTTCTTTTCCCTCTAGCCAAAACGATTTTCCAAAAGCGAAGGGGAAAAGAAAAACGATCGAAAAAAGGCGGCTGAGTCAAGGGCAACAAGAAGCCCAACAACTGCCCAAGGTTGAAAAAAATGAGGATGCGGAAAAATATATTTTATGGCTCATGGTCTTTTCCCAGGAGTATGTGGAACGCTTTGCCCATGATGTCGGATTTTTCCAAAATCCCAGTTGCTCTAAGCTTGGCATGTACATTCAAAATGCCTATCAAACCACGAAAGATATCGATGTGGTGGAATTGTATGGCTGTTTAGAAGATGAGACGTTGCAAGCCCTTTTGGTGTCGCTTGATCAAATGGAAGATCTCTCTTCAATGCATGAAGCCGTCTATCAACAAGCTGTTTTAAAAATTCAAGAGGATTTGTTGAAAACACAAATTCAAGAATTGCAGCCACGGCTCAATACGTATTTAAAACAAAAACCGCTAGAGGGGCCTGCCCTTGACAGGTGCCTCAAGCTCATGGAAACAAAACGCAATTTAGTGGCCAAACAGCATGAAGTGGCACAATCGCGCCAGCACATCGCTTCCAATTGGCAACAAAATTTTTGAAAGGTGGTTTAGCATGTTTGAAAAAAAGTTCACTTCCCTTGAAGATGTGAAATTGTATTTGCTTGACCGAAAATCTGAGCCGTCTGAAGAGCCTTTAACGCTCAATGATCTACCTGACATGATTTCCAACTTGCCTTTGAGTGATGAGGAGATCGAGTCTTTGTTCCTTTGGATTCGTGAAGAAGGGCTTTTGGATAGCGATGCGGATGAAGACAGTCTAGAAGACGAAGAGAGCTTTAAAACTGAAAATGACTTCGATTCGAGCGACGATTTTGAAGAAAAACGCATTCTCAATGAACGTAAGAGTGTTGAATCCCAAATTCAAGAGCTTGAACGCACTTTTTCGGAAAGCGCTAAAAACAAAACGAGTGATCCGGTTAAAATGTATTTGCGTGAAATCGGTCGCATTCCTCTTTTAACCGCTAACCAAGAAAAAGAAGTGGCCAAGGAGTATATGGAAGGGTCCAAGGATGCGAAGGATTTATTGATTAACTCCAACTTGCGCTTGGTGGTCTCCATTGCCAAAAAGTATGTTGGGCGCGGATTGCCCTTTTTGGATTTGATTCAAGAAGGCAATTGCGGTTTGATCAAAGCCGTGGAAAAATTTGATTACACCAAAGGGTTTAAGTTTTCCACCTATGCCACCTGGTGGATTCGTCAATCCATTACCCGAGCGATTGCTGATCAAGCCAAAACCATTCGTATTCCGGTACACATGACCGAAACCATCAATAAGTTGACGCGCATTCAACGTCAGTTGATTCAGGATTTAGGTCGTGATCCTTTACCCGAAGAAATTGCCGAAAAAATGACTGGAATGAAAGCCGAGCGCGTTCGCGAAATTCAACGCATCGCCTTGGATCCAGTGTCCTTGGAAACGCCAATTGGCGAGGAAGATGACTCCCATCTTGGCGATTTCATCGAAGATAAAACCTCCATTTCCCCTTCGGATTATACGACCAGCCAACTGCTCAAAGACGAAATCGCCTTAGCCCTCAATACTTTGACGGCCCGTGAAGAGCAAGTCTTGCAGCTGCGCTATGGTTTATTGGATGGCAAAACGCGAACTCTTGAAGAAGTTGGTCGTGAATTTCAAGTGACCCGCGAGCGCATTCGCCAAATCGAAGCCAAAGCCTTGCGCAAATTACGAAATCCTACCCGTTCCAAACGGCTTAAGGATTTCGTAAAGCCTTAATGGAAACCTCTTTGCGGCTTGAAAAAATCATTTCTCTTATTGATAAGAGCGTGATTGCAGACATCGGTTGCGATCACGCTCTTGTGTGTTTAGGGGCAATTGCCAAGCATAAGGCCCATAAGGCCTATGCTTGCGATTTGCGCCCTGGACCTTTGCAACAAGCCGCTTTAAACATTCAAAGTCATGGCTTTCAAGATCAAATCTTTCCTCGTTTACAAGATGGCATTCAAGGCTTACCCGAAGATGTCGAAGAAATTATCATCGCGGGAATGGGTGGGAAATTGATCATCGAGATTTTGTCTCAAGGTCTACCCGATCATGTTACAACGCTGCTTTTGGCCCCGCATAAAGATGTCAAAGCTTTGCGCACGTATTTACTCCATCAAGGCTTTGTGTTGGAGGAGTGGATGGTTCATGATCGCCATTTTTATCCCATCTTAAAAGCTACCCGTTCTTTACAACCCCTCCAAAAATTGGATGAAGAAAGTTTATGGTGGGGATATAACGTCCAAGTCAATCAAGACTATCTTGACTTTTTGTTCAATCGCAAGCAAGCTTTAGAAAACTTACTTCAAACTCTCAATCCCAATGCGCCCGCTTATCAAACTTTTCAAAACGAATTGGCTTTGTTGCAAAATCGTTTAAATCGGATAAGCTGAGTCGTTTTTTTAAGGCTAAAATCCATAACCTGTTGGTGTAATCTTTTTTCAACACAATCCATTTGAAAATAGAAAGGAAGTAGAGCACTTCTTAGACGAGTGCCGTAAGATAATGACTGATCAAGTAGAAGGCGTACTCGAAATCATGCCCGATGGGTATGGATTTTTACGCGGTGAAAACTATCTCTCAAGTCGTAACGATGTCTTTGTCTCGGTAAATCGCATTAAATCCATGCGTTTACGCCAAGGCGATAAAGTGGCGGGAAAACTCAATGCGCGTATTGAGGAAAACAAAGCCCGCCAGCTCGAACAAGTCGATAGCGTCAATGACTTACCCATTTTAAGCTCCATTCATCGCAAAAATTTTGATCGCTTAACGCCAATTTATCCCGATGAAAAATTAAAAATGGAAACCCCCAATAATATGGCAGGGCGGATGATCGATGTGCTGTGTCCCATTGGTAAAGGACAACGTGGCTTAATCATTTCACCGCCAAAAGCGGGAAAAACGACGTTGCTCAAATCCATTGCCCATTCCATTCAAGTCAATCATCCCGAAGTCTATCTCATTATTTTATTGATTGATGAACGCCCAGAAGAAGTAACCGATATTAAGGACACCATTATCGATCACAATGTTGAAGTGGTGTATTCCACCTTTGATGAGGAACCTGAACATCACCGTCGGGTAGCGGAAATGGCCATCGAACGCGCCAAAGCGATGGTGGAAATGGGCGGTGATGTGGTGGTGCTTTTGGATTCGATCACCCGCTTAGCACGGACCTACAATTTATTGGTACCCAATTCTGGAAAGATTTTATCTGGGGGATTGGATCCCACTTCCCTTTATTATCCTAAACATTTCTTTGGGGCGGCCCGCAATTTACGCGAAGGAGGATCACTCACCATATTAGCTACGGCCTTAGTGGAAACCGGCAGTCGGATGGATGAAGTGATTTTTGAAGAATTTAAAGGAACGGGGAATATGGAGTTGATGTTAAGCCGTGAATTGGCTTTTCAACGCATCTTTCCTGCCATTGATGTATTTCGTTCGGGTACGCGTAAAGAAGAGTTGATCTTGAGCGAAGACGAACTCAAAGCGGCCAATCTCATGCGTAACCATGCCGCAAAAACCAAAGATCAGGCTACCCAGGAAATCATTCATACCTTTGAAATTACTCCTTCTAATGACCAATTGATGACCTTGCTTGCCAAACCGACTGTAAAAACGGCTTGAAAAAAGGAAAGTCTGGTTTAGAATAAAACTAACTTTAAATCGCGGGAAATGATGATCTTCCCGAAAAACGTAAGCTTTCGTTTTTCAAACCGCTTGTAAGAGCTGATGACGTCTACTCATCTTTTTGAGTGCGCCCATCCGCTCTTTTTTTGTTGGAAAGGAAAAAATTATGTTTGTTTCGCTTGCCTTGTTGCTTTTAGGTGGCCTGAGTTTTGGGTATCTGTGTAAAAAAATTGGGCTTCCCCCACTAACGGGAATGATTGGAGCCGGCTTACTCTTTGGCTATTTTGGCTGGCTCGACCCAGCATTAATGAATATTTCAGCGGATTTACGCAAAATTGCTTTATTGATTATCATTTCGCGGGCTGGTTTCAATCTCAATTTAGACCAATTAAAAAAGGCTGGTCTTCCTGCTCTATTGATGAGCTTTGTACCCGCCACCTTTGAAATTATTGGGACTACGATTTTTGCTCCTCTCATTTTTGGAATGCCTTTATCCCAAGCGGCTTTGCTTGGCACCGTCATTGGAGCTGTATCCCCTGCAATCGTGGTTCCGCGAATGATTGATCTCATTCAAAAGGGATATGGTCAAAAAAAAGCCATTCCGCAAATGATTTTAGCGGGATCGAGTATGGATGATATTTATGTGATTGTCCTTTTCTCCATCTTTTTGTCGATGTCGCTTTCCGGTTCCTTTAACGCCTCGACTTTGTGGGACATTCCCATCTCTATTGTCCTTGGCTTGCTTGTCGGCGTAATAGGGGGACTCGCTTTAGGATGGTTTTATCAAAAAGTAACGGTTCGTCCGATTATTCAAACCATTCAGTTTTATGGGATTGCTTTTGGACTAACAGGATTGGAAACATTTTTAGAACCGTATGTCTCCTTTTCTTCTTTGTTAGCAGTGATGTGTTTAGCCATCTTTTTAGCTCGTTCTAGACCAGAAAGTGCCAAAGAGATCGCTACCCGTTCCGATGGCTTATGGAGTTGTGCCGAAATTTTCTTGTTTGTATTAGTAGGAGCCCAAGTCAATATCATGGATGCCTTTCACTCCGGTTTACAAGGCGTATTGCTTTTAGTCTTGGCTTTAATCGTGCGGATGATTGGAGTTTTGGTGGCTCTTATTCCATCTCACTTTTCATGGAAAGAAAAATTATTTTGCATGATTGCCTATACGCCAAAAGCGACTGTACAAGCCGCCCTTGGAGCGGTGCCTTTAGCTGCGGGAGTGAGTGAGGGACAAACCATTTTAACCATTGCGGTGTTATCGATTTTGCTTTGTGCCCCCCTTGGCGGTTGGGCGATTGATCACTCCTATAAAAAACTTTTAGTCAAAGACTAAGTTTTCAACGCACTTTATTGTGCGTTTTTTTTCTTGTTTCTTTTCTTTTTTCCCTTTTTAGCTGGGAAAAAGCCAATTAAAAGATGTATCGGATTGGATTGTTGAGTATTCTTAAAGCAAAAATAGAAAATAGCTAGAAAGAGGAAAACATGGAACAAACAGGACAATTAGGCAGTGCGCCTTGGTATTTGGATGAAGATGGCGTTTTAACCATTGGATCTGGCGAATACGTAGGAACACCCACAACAGTTTGGCCTTGGAAAGCTTGGGCTCAAGGCATTACCAAAGTGGATGGAAGCGCATCGTTTGTAGCCAAAGGGGATTTTTCAAACGCTTTTTCAGATCTCGAACATGTAGAGAGTATCGATTTATCGGGTTGGGATGTTTCTCAAGTGATTTCTATGAATTCGATGTTTTCGAAGGGATCCTCTTTAAAAACGTTAAACCTTCTTAATTGGAAACCAAACCAGCTTAAGACCCTCAATCATACCTTTCAAGGATGCTACTCGCTCATTCAACTTGAGCTTCCTTGGCAAACTCCTGCTTTAGAAAGCCTAGAAGGAAGCTTTGAAGAATGCTTGAATTTAAAGAGTTTGGATCTTTCTTCTTGGGATATGGCAAAGGTAACCAGTTTAAAGAACACCTTTTTAGGCTGTGCGGCCTTAAATACCCTCTCTTTATCCACTTGGGATACTTCAAATGTCCATTGCTTAGACAATACTTTTAAGGGATGTAAACATCTCACCACTCTTGATGTGGCTTCATGGAATGTTTCTCAGGTGGAAACGATGAATTCCACCTTTGCGCTGTGTCACGATTTAGAAAGCTTAGATCTTTCTTCATGGGATACGACAAATGTTTCCTCTATGTTTGGATTATTTTATGGCTGTCGTAAACTTCACACTGTAAATCTTTCCAAGTGGAAAACTCCTCAACTCAAAAGTATGGGTGGAATGTTTTATCGCTGTTCAAACTTAGAAAGCTTGGACTTGTCAACATGGAATACTTCTCAAGTTTTAGACATGGCCAATTTATTTGAAGGATGCTGGAAGCTTAAAAAGCTCAACATCGCGTCTTGGAATGTAGAAAAGGTACAGTTTTTACAACGCGCTTTTTGCGAATGTCATCGCTTATCCTCTCTAGATTTGTCCAACTGGAAACCACTATCCGCTACAAGTCTTTGGAAGATGTGTTATGGATGTTTTGATTTGCGTACTCTAAACATGGGCCAATGGATCGCCCCTAAAGCGAGCGATTGGAATGATCTTTTTAAAGAATGTACTTCTTTACAAAAGATTACTTTTCCTCGTAACAAGGTGTATATCTTAGAAGAATACTTAACCAATTCTGGTTGGAAACCCGTTAAAGATCAGTCGTATGGACAAAGTCATCAATATAAAAATAGCGCAGGAGAAACCATTTCTCTTGAGATTTTTCAAAAAGCCTTGTAAAAAGGAGCAGTGTTGCACTGCTCCTTTTTACAAGTTGGTATGAAGATCATCTAGAGTTTGAAGACGAGCGACCACTTGGTCTTTTAAATAACTTGGCGTACTTGCTCCTGATGTAATGGCGATGCGCTTAGCTTGGCGCAAAATGGGATCATGGATTTTTAAAGCTTCGGCATTTTCAATGCGATAGACGTGAGGAATCCCTGCTTTTCGGCCAATTTGAGCGAGTTTTCGCGTGTTGTTACTATGAGGATCTCCAATAACAATTAATAAGTCCACGTCTTGTCGTTCTAAATTTTGCACCGCTCTTTGGCGGACTCGAGTCGCTCCGCATATTTCATCGCAAAAGCGGGCCTGCGGATATTGCTTGCGAATGGCATTAAACAATCTTTGTAAGTCTAAAATGGACATAGTGGTTTGATTGGTTACAAAAATATCGCCTTCAATGCCCTTAGGAATATCTTGAATGGTTTCGAGTAAATAGAGGGGCTGTCGTCCTTGAGTAGCCCCTTCCGCTTCAGGATGGCCTTTTTTGCCACAGTAAAATACGGTGGCACCCTTTTCGATATTTTGCGAAATTAAACGATGGGTGGAAAGTACGAAAGGACAAGAGGCATCAACGATGTGTAATTGTTTGGCTTTGGCCTTGTCGCGCACCGCTTGACTCACTCCATGGGCGGTAAAAATGACCGTCCCTTCTTCAATTTCATCCAACAATTCAAGGCGAGTTTTATCCTGGGCTTCTAAAATGATTAAGCCTTCTGCTTCCAGACTGTCGTTTACAAAGCGATTGTGAACTAAGGAGCCTAAAACATAAATAGGTCTTGGACAATTTGGATCGTTTGCGACATGTTTGGCTTTATCGATGGCGTGAATAACCCCTTTGCAAAAGCCTTGAATGGGAACTTGAATAATTTCTTTCATAACTCTCCTTTTCCTAAAAAGTTTTCTTTCTCTTCTGTGATTTTTTGAGCGCATTCAAAACGATTTGGCCTTTCGGGGCGCAAAATGTGCTTTGCCTACAAAAGGCGTTTAGTAGTATGCCACAATAAAGTGAAATGAGGTGGTTGTTTTGAACCGAATTGAAGAGATGATGGCCGTTGAAGGCTTTAAAACCCTTACGCCCATTCAAGAAGCGGTAATAAACCGCAAAAATAAAAACCGAGATGTAATCGGCATTTCCACAACTGGATCGGGAAAATCCCATGCGTTCTTTCTTCCCATTTTTGATATGGTGGATCCTACGCTTGATAAAGTCCAAGCGATCATTTCCGTTCCAACTCGTGAATTGGCTTGGCAGCTCTATGAGCGCAGTAAAAAATTAGCCGATCATTTTCATGTACGAGTGCGTTTAGTTGTGGGAGGAACCGAAAAAAAAGAAGGCGGTTTGACCCCTCAAATCGTCATCGGCACGCCTGGCCGTATGAAAGATCAGTTTTTAGACGATAAAACCTTGCGTTTGGATACGGCGAAATTGATGGTGATCGATGAAGCGGATATGACCATGGAATTTGGTTTCTTGGAAGATGTCGATGCCATTTTATCGCATATGTCGGAAGACATCACCATTATGGTTTTCTCGGCGACCATTCCAGAAATGCTTCAACCATTTTTAAAAAAATATTTGACCAATCCTGAATTGATCAAAATTAGTAGCGATGAAGACTTTGCCGCAAATATTAAACATTACTTAGTTCCTTTAAAACATAAAAAAATGTCCGAACGCGTCATGGATGTGCTTTCGGCCATTCAACCTTATGTGTGTCTAATTTTTGCCAACTCCAACCAAGAAGCGGCCCAAATCGCCAAAGATATGCGGGAAGCGGGCTATGATTTGGTGGAATTGCATGGAGATCTTGAAGCACGCGAACGCACCAAAGCCATTCGCCAAATTCAATCTCAGAAAAAATCCTACATTGTTGCAAGCGACATCGCTTCTCGCGGAATTGATTTAGAAGGGGTTACCCATGTTATTTCGTGTGGTTTTCCTAAGGATTTGAAATTTTATCAGCATCGTTCTGGTCGAACCGGACGAGCCGGACGCGATGGATTAGCAGTGGCCATTTATTCTCCCAAAGAAGAAGGTGCGGTTGCTTCTTTACGGAAACAAGGCATTGCTTTTGAGGAGATGGATATTAAAAATGGCCAATTTGTTGAGATTAAAGATCGCACCAAACGCCAAAAACCCAATGCTGTGGCTACCCCAGAGCAAATGAGTAAATTGGCTCACAAGTCCAAAAAAAGCAAAGTTAAACCCAATTATAAGAAAAAACGGGCTGAAGAACTCGAAACCATGCGTCGTCGCGCCAAACGAGCCATGATCCGCAAAGAAATTCAAGAACAAAAACGTGAACGCGCTAAAGCCAAACAACGTGCGAAAAACGCACGACATCCTCGTTAGAAAGAAAAATGTATGAAATGGCTTGGTTGTCATGTTTCCCTAAAAGCACCGCGCTATTTTTTAGGCTCTATTGAAGATGCTTTGCGCTATCAAGCCGACGCTTGTATGGTTTATACGGGCGCCCCTCAAAATTCCAAACGCAAAGCGTTGACTGACCTTCGCATTGAAGAGGGATTAGCTTTATTGGAATATGCGGGATGGAGTCCGAGTCAAGTAGTCGTTCACGCTCCTTATATCATTAACTTAGCCAACTCCTTGCGTCCCGAAGTGGCCTATTTTGGTCGAGCCTTTTTAAAACAAGAATTGGTACGTGCCAATGCTTTGCAAGCGAAGTATGTCGTCCTTCATCCTGGATCGCATTTAAAAGCAGGGGTCGATGTAGGAATTCAATGGATTGTAGAAGGCCTTAATGAAGTTTTTGAAGAGGATTCGAGTGATGTGATGATTCTTTTGGAGACCATGGCCGGAAAAGGAAGCGAAATAGGGCGCACTTTTGAAGAACTACAAGCCATTTTTCAAGGGGTTCATCAAGCCCACCGTTTAGGTCTTTGCTTAGATACCTGTCATTTGCACGATGCGGGCTATGATTTACAAGAGTTTGATCGTTTATTGGATGAGGTGGATGAACGAATTGGTCTAGAGAAGCTCAAAGTCATTCATATTAATGACTCCAAAAACGCTCAAGGAGCCCACAAAGATCGTCATGAAAACATCGGCCAAGGCTATATTGGCTTTGAGGTGCTAGAAAATATTGTGCATAATCCTCGCTTAGAAGAAGTCATCAAGATTTTGGAAACCCCATTTATTGAAGGAGAGCCTCCTTATGCCCAAGAAATCGAAGCACTTCGTCAAAAAGATATTTCTTTACTTCCCAAGCATGCGTAAAGGGGCTGTTAAATAA
>CAYMGC010000043.1:0-3415 GCA_964389885.1 uncultured Erysipelotrichaceae bacterium
CTATTCTCTAAATTTAAGAAATGAAATAAAAAAGCTAGCCTTTGAAAGAGGTAGCTTTTTTAAAAACTGAAAATAAAAACGGAAAAGTCTTAATAAAAAATAAACAAATTATTAATTATCCTTGAATGCTGTCACCGGGTTGCCAGGTTTCCAAAAAATCTTCTCCCTTGATTTCTTCACTGGTACTAAGCCCTGGATAATGTTGTTGACGCAAGGCTTCATATACCAAAATCGCCGCACAATTGGATAAATTTAAGCTCCGCGCATCCGCTTTCATGGGCAGACGCATACAGCGATCCAAATGGTCTTTCAAAATTTCTTTCGCAATTCCGGTACTCTCCTTGCCTAAGACTAGATAGTAATCTTGATTTGGATTCGAAAAGTCAAATTGCGTAGGGGCTTTTTTGCCATAGCGAGTCATAAAATATAAATCAGCGTTGGGATTAGCCTCTAAAAACGCTTGCCAATTGGGATGAATATGAATGTCTGCTTGTCGAATGTAGTCCATTCCCGAACGACGTAAATATTTATCGTCAAAGCTAAAGCCAAGGGGTTCAATTAAATGCAAACGTGAACCAGAAGCCATACAGGTGCGAATGATATTTCCGGTATTAGCCGGAATTTCCGGCTCATATAAGACGACGTGAATCATGCGTGCCAATCCTCCATCATAAGCATCAAGGCCTTATGCCGATGGGAAGCACTATTTTTAATTTCAGGCGCAACATTGGCACTCGTGGTTTGAAAGGGAGGGTAATAAAAAATAGGATCGTAGCCAAATCCATGTTCCCCTTCGATTTTGTCATGAATGAATCCTTCCATTGTGCCTTGATAGACATGTTCCGTTCCATCGTCTTCAATCCAAGCAATCGCACATACAAAGCGAGCGGTTCGATCTTTACCCGCTACCGCATCCAAAATCGCCTGATTTTTAATGGTATAGGAGGTATCTTCTCCTAGAAAGCGGGCGGAGTAAATGCCTGGAGCTTTATTTAACGCATCCACTTCTAAGCCCGAATCATCAGCCATTACGGCTTCATGAACTAAATTGTAGAGTGCTTTGGCTTTAATCAAAGCATTTTCTTGAAAGGTAGTTCCCGTTTCTTCAATATGAAGTTGTTTTTGTAAGTCTTGAGGTAAATCTTTAAACGTTTTCACTTGAATGTTTTTACCCAGCATGGCCGCAAATTCTTCTTTTTTGTGGTCATTGCCTGTCGCAATCCAAACAGTTTTCATGTCTATCTCCTTTAAATAAGGCTTGTTCTTTGAAAGAACGAAACACAGTCTCAAAAGAACATGAAGCCCCATCTGTAATTTTTAGAAAAACAAATCAATCCCCCAATGAGATCGTGATTTCTACAATAATATTAGAGAAAACAAAAGACGAGAGAAATTAAGGATGACAACCTACGAAAATTTTAGACGATTTCGCCCAATTATCGACTCTATGAAGTCTCTAAACAAAGAGTCGATGGAGCCACTTCTTTTACAAGAAGAAAAAGAAAGTGGTTTAAAAGAATACTATTGCGCTCACACAGATTATATGGATTCAGGGGCCAAAGTGGTTTTTATTGGAATTTGTCCTGGTTTTGAACAAATGAAGCTCTCCTTTGAATTGGTTCAAAAGTATCCCCACAGGCCAATTCCATATGTATTACGCCAAGCCAAAGTGCAGGCTCGTTTTGGCGGATCGATGCGTAAAAATCTCATTGCTTTGGCCAATCAAACCGATTTGCCTGCTTTATTGGGTGTTCAATCTATGCAAGATGTATTCGAACCGGCTTGCGTATTAATGGATAATACGACTTTATTGCCATATCCCATTTTTTATAAAGGCCAAAATTATACGGGGCACACTCCAAAGATCGATCGGTCACCCATGTTAAAAGCCATTTGTCAAACGCAACTTCGAAAAATCAAAGAGACCTATCCAAATGCGGTATTTATTCCTCTAGGGAAAGCGGTGGATGAGCAAGTCAGTAAAGCCCATATTTTAGATGAGGAAAGAATAGTTCATGGATTTCCTCATCCTTCAGGAGCCAATGGTCACCGGTTTAAACAACTTGAACAAAATTTAGCGACAATCAACGCTAAACTCCACTTGGCGTTTTTGGCCCAAAAGGAAGAGAAATAGATCCTTCCCTTCTTGAAGAGAGGAAAAATATTTTTCTTTTTTTTAAAAAAGCCCTTACAATAATAAAGCGCTTGGCCATTTTCCAAGCTTTGGAGGAAACGGAAATGTCAGAAAAAGTATGCATCGTAACAGGTGGAACACGTGGCATTGGTTTAGCTACAGTAAAAGAATTTTTAAACAATGGATACCGAGTTGTTCTCTATGGATCAAGAGAAGCCACTGTGTCCAAAGCCTTAGCCGAATTAAACAATGAGAAGGTGGAAGGCCGTTGGACAAGCTTAACGGATGAAGAAGGCATCAACAAAGACTTTGCCGAAATTAAAGAAAAATACGGCTCTTTGGATGTGTTGATCAACAATGCTGGTTTATCCGAATCGACACCTTTTTTGAATTACACCGAGGAGTTGTTCACCAAAGTGATTAATCTTAACGTGATTGCTCCTTATGTTTGCAGTCATGCCGCCGCCCTCATCATGAAAGATCAAGGCCATGGCGTGATCTTAAATACCTCAAGTATGGTATCGCGCAATGGTCAACCCGCAGGTGTAGCTTATCCTACCTCTAAATTTGCCATCAATGGTTTAACCATTTCCTTAGCACGAGAACTGGGCAAATACAATATTCGTGTTAATGCGGTGGCACCAGGAGTAACCTTAACCGATATGGTTCGAGCTTTACCAGAACAAATGGTTCAACCTATGGTTCAAGCCATTCCGTTAAAACGCATTGGAGAACCAGAAGACATCGCTAAAGCTTTCTTATTCTTAGCTTCTGATCAAGCAAGCTATATTACAGGAGCGATTCTTCCTGTTGATGGGGCCATGGCCGTTTAAACGCATTAAAAAAGCTCTTCTTGAGGTGTTTTACCCCAAAAAGAGCTTTTTTTATTTTTCAACTTATTCAGCGCTCTCCCAAGGAGCTGCACTGAGCTGTTCTGGATTGATCGCCGTGGAATGATCAAGCGTTTCAAAAATCAAAAATAACATGTATTCACTAAAAGTGAGGCCAAGATTTGAAGCTCTGTCTTTTAACCAAGCGACATGTGCTTGTTCTTCAGTCATAAAAATTCCTCCATCGGGACAGATCCCTATATAAATTATTTTATAAAAGGAAAGAGAAGTTCGAAGAGAAAAAAGCTCAAAAAAAGAATCCCTTTTTTGAAAGTGGATCTTGACGTGGTTACGAAATCCACCTATAAACAAACTATAAGCTTGCAGTTTTTCAATTTTCTTTTTGGTTCTTATTTTTTTCTCTCTTTTTCTTTCTTATTTCCCTTTTTTC
>CAYMGC010000043.1:3515-12282 GCA_964389885.1 uncultured Erysipelotrichaceae bacterium
TTCCCTTTTTTCAGTTTCTAAAGTGTTAGAAAGGAATACGATAAACTTTTTATCGTCCTCTCCACCATGACAAACTCTTTTTTTCATTCCTCTAAACTCTCAAAAATGGCTTTAATCTTCTGTTTTTCTTTCAGCAACTTACCGCTTACTTCTACTCCTTCTTTGCAAAAAGAAACTTCTTTTGCTTTCGATTCTTTTGATTTTCCACATTTTTTGACTTCTTTTTCCTTTACGTCTTCCTTAGAACATTCTTTTCCAATGCCGCTAAAAGAACCTCTTTATTCTTTTATAAGCGAAAATAAGGAAGAATCCGCTATTCATTACGAAAAACCAAGCGCAAATTTCATTGTTTCTCAACCCGAAAAGATTTTAGAACAACCAACGGAAAATGTTGAACCCAGCCAAGAGATCTCTTCTCTTGTAGAAGCGCCCTCTTTAGATCATTTAGAAACTCCAGATTCTTTAGAAGTTTGGTCTATTTCCTACATTCCTTGGCGGGATGCGTTGAATGCACCAGAGGATGGAAGCATAGGCCTTTGGGCGGATGGTTGGTTTATCGTCCATCGGACGACTCCCAATGGCCAAAAGATTGCCTCTTTTGTTTCCCAAATCGAAGTGGATGGTCAACTTTATGTTTTGGACGATACGTGGGTGACTTCTGATGAAATTACTTTAGACGAAATAAAACGCATTCGAGCCAATCAAGGCATTACGTTTCAAACCTGTATTGATGAGACCACAAACCAAATGGTGCATTATCGTCCCGCCCCTGGCCAAGAAGGCTATCCTTATACTTTTTCGCATTATCCTTACACCACTAATGATACCTTAGCGATTGGCTATACCCCTGGGCTAGATGGGCCAAGTGAAGATCCTCTTTACGATCAACCATCAGAAGTAGAATATGATTGGATACTTGATATAGAACTCCCAATGGTTGAGGAGACGCTTTCTTTCGCAGCGGATTTTTCATTTCAAGACATAGAAGATGAAGACCTCTTTCAATTTGAGAAGCCAGAAGACGATTTTCTATTTCTTGAATAGGTAAAAATAGGCAAAAAAAAGCGAGCGATCGGGCGCTCACTCATAAAAAATGCAATTTTATGTAAGTCCATCATGAACTCTATCAATAGAAATTTTAGGGATTGACTCCTGTTGTTTACTCTTTTCCATCAAAACAATAAGTACAAAGCTTGCATTTTGGCAAACCAATGGATTTTACCAAATCGTCTAAGCGATGATAGCGCAAAGAGGTAAAATTAGAGGATTCTCGAATTTTTTCGACCATTTTCGCAAACCGTTCGCTATCTGGATTGGCATACTCGGCTAAGACTTCGGCACTTGGTTGCCCACCTTCCAACTCTTGAATCACGCGTCGAGTAATTAAATCCATTTCCGAAGTCGAACGAGAGAAGTTTAAATATTTGCATCCAAAAATGATCGGCGGGCAAGCCGGACGCACATGAACTTCTTTAGCGCCGGCATCGTATAAGAAACGGGTCGTATTTCCAAGCTGTGTTCCACGTACAATGGAATCGTCGATTAATAACAAACGACGATCTTTAATCATCTCTTCTACGGGAATAAGCTTCATTGAGGCAATATGATTGCGTTGAGCTTGGCTAGTTGGCATAAAGGAGCGGGGCCAAGTCGGCGTGTATTTAATAAAGGGACGCGAGAAGGGAATACCAGTGGCATTGGAATAGCCAATGGCATGCGCTGTTCCTGAATCAGGGACTCCTGCTACACTATCGACTTGGACACCTTGATCGCGTTTAGCTAACAATTCTCCGCAACGATTGCGCATGCTTTCGACATTGATGCCTTCATAAGTAGCGGTAGGATAGCCATAATAAACCCATAAAAAGGAACAAATTTGCATATCTTTGCCGGGTTTTTTCTTGACCTCGATTCCTTCTGGCGTAATGAAATCGATTTCTCCAGGACCCAATTCTCCACAAGGGGTATAGCCAAGATTGAGAAAAGAGCTGCTTTCAAAAGCACAACAATATCCCTCTTCTTTTTTTCCAAGCACAATAGGAGTACGGCCAAGTTTATCGCGGGAAGCGTAAATTCCTTGGGTGGTTAACAATAAGACCGATAAAGACCCCTCCACGATCTCTTGTAAATAGGCTAACCCTTCTTCAAAGGAATCTTTTTGGCAAATTAAAGAAGCAGCTAGTTCGGTTGGATTGACTTCACCTGTACTCATTTCATAAAAATGATTCATGCCCTTTTCAAAACACAGCTTTTCGAGTTCGGCTAAATTATTTATACGGCCTACTGTGGTAATCGCAAAAGAACCCATTTTTCCATGAATCAATAAAGGCTGTGATTCGTAGTCCGAAATACAACCAATCCCTAAATTGCCTTCAAAGCGATCGAGATCTTTGTCAAATTTTGTACGAAAAGGGGCACTTTCAATATTGTGAATGGACCGAATAAATCCATCTTTTCCATGTACCACCATACCCGCCCGACGGGTACCTAAATGGGAATGATAATCGGTTCCGAAAAACAAATCGAGAATACAGTTATAGTTCTCTTTTAAGGCAGTTCCAAAAAATCCACTCATAGTACTCGGCTAGGAAGCCCCTACAGATCATTCTGTAAGAGGAGGAATGCCGAACGCTCCTTTCTTTCTCCCTTGTTTTCCTCTTTTGATGAAATGGCTTTCGCCAAAATCACCACTTATTTTCTAAAGTCCTTAGAAAGTAAGGATTAATTAATTTTCATCAAGCAAACGTAAGCTTGGCATCATAAAAAAGTACGTGAAAGCGTTTAAGCCAAAATAAAAAGGCCATGCTTTTCCTAAGAATGGCCTTATTCTAGCACCCTCTTTTAAAAGCGAAAAAAAACTTCCTACATCATGTAGGAAGTCGGCATTATTTAACAAGTTTTATAGAAGTTGTAAAGGGATTTCAAGATTTCTCTACTTTTCCTTCATACGATTGGATGCCGCCAATATTGATGGCTTCGATGCCTCGATGAGCCAAAGATTCCTTAGCTAAGCCAGCCTGATAACCACTTCCACAATATAGATAGCTTCCCGGTTTAATTTGGGCCGTCTCCATTTCACTTAAAGGAATGTTAATCGCACTAGGAATATGTCCTTGCTCATACATAGAGGCTGGACGTACATCGATTAAAGGAATATTTTGAGCCTTCGCTTCTTTAACATAATCATTAATGTTTTTCAAAATAACGCCTTCTTTCGATCCTGATTGTAGTTCGTTTATTCTTTTGAGTCGTTTTTATGCTCAGTAAAAGACACCAATTTAAAAAGAAGTTTGCTCAAGGAGATGTTATGCGCTTATTTATTGCTCTAGAATTACCCTTCCCTATTCAAGAAGCTTTACTTCAACAAATGAATTCTTGGAAAGAGCAAGGGGTAAAAGGACGGTTTTGTCCCCGCCAAAATTTGCATTTAACGCTTGCTTTTTTAGGGGAGCAATCCCAAGAAGACTGTAACAAAATTGAAGCAATTATAAAGAATGTGCCTTTCCCTATCTTTGAATTGTCCTTAACCCAGGTGGGCTTTTTTGGGGCTTTATGTTATGGAAAAATTGAATGCGATCCTCTAAAGGACTATGTTCTTACTTTGCGGCAGCATCTTAAAGAAGCGGGTATCGCTTTTGACTCCAAACCGTTTCGACCCCACATTACGCTTATTCGTCAAGCCCAAGTTCCGAATAAAATGCATCTTTCCTTATCCCCAATGCAATTTGAAGCCAAATGTTGTACACTGTTTCTTTCACACCTCACCTCAAACGGCCCTATTTATACTTCGCTTTATCAAAAAGATCCCCAAGTTCCCCCAACTCTCTAAGAATGTTTTGGAACGTTAAGGATACTGGACCTGAGGAAAGTGTGTCTAAATTAGATGGAAAAACAACCTAAAAGTCTATAAGATCTTTCGGGATTATTTAGAAATTGCTCAGCTTTTTCCTTCTTAAAACCCTGTATGATTAAATTAATAGAAGGGAGAGGTGTGCATTGAAATGCCCAAAATGCCAATTTGAAAATCCTTCGGGTATTCGCTATTGCTTGTATTGTGGGGCACAAATGCTTCCCCGAGTACCAAAAATATCCAAGCCCCAAGATTCTGTGAAAAAATCCTCATTTCTTTTTAAACCTTGGTTAGTGAGTGGGGTATTGGTAGGCCTTTGTTTTTTTGGATTGCTTGCGATTGTGGTGATGGCACTTCAACCTACTCAATCTTCAAAATTAGCCGACACCTTATTTACCGACACAACGCAAGCGACAAGTGATTCCAAAAAAGTCATTACTGCCTATGATTCTCGTACGGATTATGAATACGTTGATTTAACGAGCCATACTCTTTCGATTCCCGATTCCTCTTTAAAAATTGAATTTCCAGCCTACTCGATTTGTCGCTATGATTATGATGCCTCGAGTCAACAGCTTATTTTTGAAATTGAAACTTTTGATGGATTAACCATTACCTTTACTTCTTCTAAGCTCAATGCCACGCCTTATACGAAAAGTGAAGCCGAAGCCAGTTTAAAAACAGGCTTATACCATGAGATCTCTGGAGAGGAAGATGAGTATTATTACATCTTACCTTCCAATGGCCCTACTGCGACGGCAACCATTGTAGATTGTATTCATAATCGTTCGACCAACATTACCGTATACGATGAACACTATGCGTTCAACAACGAAGAGACAACCCTACCTCAAGAAAGTATTGAGTTAGGAATCATTGAATCGCCTGCTATGCAAAATAAGCTTCCTGAAGAATCGCTTATGGAGGAAGAAAATGATCAAGAGGCTGGACTGGAAGAAAGCTTAGAAATCGCTTCAGATTCTCAAGAAGAAACGTTTGATCAAGCTCAAACCCCTGAGCCTAAAACCAATCAATCTTCTCCCCAAATAGGATCTCAAAAAGCGGTAGATGCTTTAGAAGGATTGCTTCGCTCTACGAAATTGAGTTACTAAGCAGCCAGATGGCTGTTTTTTTTTGACATTCTTCAAGAAAAGGGGGACTTTTTTAGAGAGAAAAAAAAGGTAAGAAATGGTTTGGAAATTTCAATTCTTAGAAGAACGCTTTTATTTATGGTCTTAAACGCCTACAATAAAAAGAAACAAAGCGCCTTTGGTCCATAAACTGATGGCTTTTTTGTTTTCTCAAACGTTCCCTCTTATTGAGGTCTAAAGGGGAAATAACAAATGTTTTATTATCAAATTTTGAAACAACGGCGCCTTGCTTTGAATTTATCGATTCAACAAGTATCCCAACAAACCCGACTTAAACCAGAATATGTTCGGGCTCTTGAAGAACACGATTTAAAAGTTTTTGGAAAGCAAGGGCTTCCTTATGTACCGGCTTTAGTAAAAGGATATTGTGAAGCTCTTGGAATTAACTGGCGTGTGCTAGCCCAAGAAGTTCAAGACGATGTACAAGCCACTCAACAAAGTTTTCATTCTAAACCCGCTTTACCTAGTCCCCAAAAAAAGAAGCCTTCCAGCTCCTCTTCTCGCTCGACCAAAAAAAATAAAAATAGATCAAAACAAAAGCTATCTAAAAAACGAAAAAATAAGGCATCGAAGACTTCCTCTACCAAAAGGAAGCTGTATGTCACGCCATCTAAAAAGAAAAAAACGAAATCAAAGAAACCGACAATTTATTCTAAAAATTTAGCGGTTACGAAAAAAAAGTCCAAAGTCACTTGGGGAAGTCAAAACCGCTTATCCAAATTCATCTTAATTAGTGCAAGTTGCATGATTTTATGCCTATCCACTTTCAATTATTTTGCCCAAAACGCTGCGCAAAATTCGCTGGCCGAACGGAAAGTTGCACGTGAAAAAGAGTTATTACAGGAGGAAGCCACGACCCAACGTCTAGCCGATGAGTTTAAACAACGAAAATATGGTCTTTCTTCTTTGGAAATTCCAAGTTTGGATACGACAAGTGAGAGTTCTCCTATTTTAACCATTTCCAATACCGATCAACTTGGAACTTATACCCTTTCTGGCTTTACCCAAAATAAAATTGAGATTGAATTATTGCCTGAAACCGACCAAGACATCCAAATTTTGTGGAATAATCATCCGGCTTTTGCGCAAAAAGTGAGTGGTAGCCAAATTTATGAACTCAATACGAGTCAAGATGGAACCCTGACCATCGCCTTTTCCAAAGGGTCCGATAAAAATCGTCTACGAGTGGATAATTTGGAAATTTCCAGTGAATATTTGCCCATCGATGAAAAGGGACAAACCAAAGTACAGTTTTTAATTGAATTTGGTCAAAACCAAGATAGTCAAGAAAAGAAAGGATAATTTGGCTTGAAAAGAGCCACCATAAAGCTCTATGAAACGTATGAATTTACCCAATAAGTTGACCGTTCTTCGAATGATCATGGTTCCCCTATTGTGGGCAGTTTATTTGTGTATTCCTCAAGAGGCGTATTTGATCCTGCCAGAATGTGGGTTTGGATTGCGCAATGCCTTAGCGTTATTAATTTTTGTCTTAGCAAGTTTAACCGATATGTTGGATGGACAAATTGCTAGAAAGCGCAATTTGATTACCTCTTTTGGAAAATTTTTGGATCCCATTGCCGATAAAATGTTGGTTAATACCACGCTGATTTTATTGGTGTATCAACATGAAGCGCCCATTTTACCAGTTCTCTTGATGATTGCGCGCGATTTAGTGGTAGATGGGTTGCGTCTATCGGCGGCAAGTCAAGGAGAAGTGGTATCGGCTGGCTTTTCTGGAAAACTCAAAACGGTCTTTCAAATGGTGGCTATTGTATTGCTTTTAGCTTGCAATTGGCCCTTTGTTTTGTGGAATTTACCCATTGCCGATTTGGCGCTTTGGGCTGCGACCTTAGCGAGTTTGTATTCAGGATGGGTCTATTTTGATAAACTCAAAAGCTATGTGCTTGAAAGTATGTAATCTTCTTTAAAGCAGGATTTCCTGCTTTTTCTTTTTAAATGGCGATAAAAGATTTGAACTGAAGTTGAGGTAGATGTTTAAAATAACTTTTTTCTAAAAAGCTAAATCCATGAAAAGTGAGTGAAGATTTATAAAAAGGCGTACTTAAAAAAGGATTCCCTTCTTAGCGAGTTGCAAAAACTTTTCATAGTGACAAAAATAGTGTCACTACAAGAGGTATAAAAGAAGTATCGATAAACAGGGAAAGGGAGGATTTTATATGGCGAAGAAAACCACAAAAGATACGGAAGAAACCAAAAACAAAGATAAAGATCAGTTGCTGGAAGGCGTTTTAAAAAGCATTGAAAAGGAATATGGAAAAGGGGCTGTTATGAAACTAGGTGATCGAGTTGGAGTGGATGTTGAGCCCATTCCTTCTGGATCACTGTTGCTCGATCGCGCCCTTGGTATTGGAGGTTATCCCAAGGGACGAATTATTGAAATCTATGGACCTGAATCTTCCGGTAAAACCACGCTTGCCTTACATGCGATTGCCGAAGTTCAAAAACGTGGCGGACGGGCAGCTTTTATCGATGCCGAAAATGCGATCGATCCTGTGTATGCGAAACACTTAGGGGTTAACATCGATGAACTTATTTTGTCCCAGCCCGATTCAGGAGAACAAGGTTTAAACATCATGTTGATGTTGATTGAAAGTGGTGCGGTCGATTTAGTTGTGGTCGATTCTGTAGCCGCCTTGGTTCCACAAGTCGAATTGGATGGCGAAATGGGCGATCAACAAGTCGGGGTCCAAGCGCGTATGATGTCCAAAGCGATGCGCAAATTATCGGGAATTATGAACCAAAATGAATGCACGGCTATTTTTATTAACCAGTTGCGTCTAAAAGTAGGGGTAATGTATGGCAATCCCGAAACGACTCCTGGAGGATATGCGTTGAAATTTTATTCCTCGGTGCGCATTGATATTCGCAAAAGTGAGCCTATCAAAGATGGAACCCAAATTGTTGGTAATAAAGTCAATGTAAAAGTTGTAAAAAATAAGGTGGCTCCTCCTTTTCGCACCTGCCAACTGGAAATTACCTATGGAAAAGGACTCAATATGCTCAGCGAATTGCTCGATTTAGCGGTAGACAATGGCATTATCAAAAAGGCGGGTAGCTTTTATTCTTACCAAGGCAATCGCATTGGACAAGGTAAAGAAGCGGCTAAGGAATTTTTACGCGCCAATGAAGAAGTATGCCAGGCAGTCGAGGCGGAAGTCCAAGCCATTATTAATGGATCAAGCTTAAGCGAAGAAATTGAAGCGGAGGATCAAGCTAAAGCGAAAAAGGCTCGTAAAAAAACGACGAAAACCAAAGAAGAGGAACTTGAACCCGCTGAGGAAACCGATTTCTTGGATTTAGAAAATATTGATTTGGAAACAGGGGAAGTCTTAGACGATCCAAATACAGATTTAATTGAAAATGCTTGAAGCTGAACTTAAACACGCCGGAAGACCTCCGGCTTTTTATTTTCTTTTCAAAGTTTTGAACAATTAGACTAAAAAATGCTGGAATATCTCAAGGAAAGAATGAATTGCGTTAAAGTGGACACTAAGAGTTAAAAGATCGAAGGCTCGAAACAAGAAAGGATATGACAGCTTTTGGCTGTCCTTAATTGTATGAAAGATGGAAGAAACCTCTCTTTAGTGATGGATTTTTATGAATTAACCATGAGTCAAGTTTATTTTAATGAAGGGAAAAATGAAGAAGTCGTCTTTGATTAAAAGACTTCTGCATACTCGTGAGTATGGAAGTCAACTAGTCAGTAGGCTTAGAAATGAGTCTGTAGAGGCATTTTACAAAT
>CAYMGC010000044.1:0-11765 GCA_964389885.1 uncultured Erysipelotrichaceae bacterium
CTAGAAAGATTAGAAGAGTTTTTTCTTGGGGCCCTTTTTAAATGTCAAATTTTTGGATGAATCTTGGATAAGATAAATTCAGGTAGGTACCAGTCTCTTTCTTTAAAGCTTTGTTTTCATCTAAGTTCTTTTTTTGTTCAGGTTTTGAATTTCTTATTATTTTTTCCTCTTTTATTTCCTAGTTTTATCTTAAATCAATCTAAAAAAGCCCACTGCATAGCGAGTGGGCTTTAAGAGAGCAGCTTAACGTTTTCCTTTAAGTTGGGAAAGCTTGCGAATCATTTCCTTGCGTTCTTCTTCCAACTTAATTTTTTCTAAAGCAGCTTTTTTATCGATTTCTGTTTTGATCTTATGAATAGCTAGCGCACCAAGAGCAATCACACCTGCGGCTAAAGCAGCTCCAGCTACCGCTTCTAAAATATGATCCTCTTTTTCTTCTTGACGCACTTTTTGATAGTTCGCATTTAAAGGAACGATTTCTCCTCGTAAATGGCTTGCTTCGGCATCCAACATCCGAGCCATCATTTCTTTAGAGGCATCGCTTCTTAAATTTTGAAAGTTATTTTCTAAGGCTTGAAGTTTATTCATCTTTTTCTTCTTCTTTCTTATCGGCTTAAAGATTGAGGTATAGATTCAGTGTAGCGTATCTCCAAAAGAATCGGCGGGTTTAGGCCTGAGTTATAAAAGAGGTAGACTAATCACCAAAACTGATGCCAAGCATTCTCGCTTCATTGATAATGCTCGAATTGGGATCAACTAGTTTTAATTTTCCAGCGGCATCGCTTAAAGCGACTTTGACAATTTCACGATTGCGATAAGCGACCATGAATCCGTATTCGCCATTACAAGCCATGCGACCTCCTTCACTGCCTAATCGACTCGCAAAAACACGATCATAGGCATCGGGAGCTCCACCACGTTGGGTATGACCAGGAATAGTAACACGTACTTCTTTTCCAGTCGCTTCTTCAATTTCAGCAGCTAATTTATAAGACACCGAAGGATAGATATAGTTTTGAAGTTTCTTTTGGTATTCCTTTTTCGAAAGCTTCATATCTTCTTGAGAAATCGCCCCTTCGGCAACCACAATAATCATAAAGCTACCATGGTTATTGGTTTTCTTTTTCTGAACCGTCTTAATAATGCTATCGAGATTATAAGGAATTTCAGGCAATAAAATAATATCGGCGCCTCCAGCTAAACCTGCATTTAAAGGCAACCATCCAGTTTTATGGCCCATGATTTCAATAATAAAGACACGCCCATGGCTCGAAGCGGTGGTATGAATTTCATCAATTGAGCGGGTAGCAATATCCACTGCGGATTGAAATCCAAAGGTCATATCTGTGCCCCATAAATCGTTATCAATGGTTTTAGGCATCGCAATGATATTTAAGCCTTCTTCGCTTAAACGATTGGCGGTTTTAATGGAGCCATTGCCGCCTAATACAAACAAGCAACTCAAGTCGAGATCATGATACGTTTTTTTCATGAGTTCAACTTTATTTTGGCCATACTGATCGGGTTTATTTAAGTCTTTAAAAGGCGTACGGCTGGTTCCTAAAATGGTTCCTCCCCGTGTCAAAATATCTTCAAAATCGCTGCGATGCAAAACACGATATTTGGAGTACATTAGTCCCTTATAGCCATCTTCAAATCCATAAATTTCAATTGGTTCTTTGGCATTGGTCATAGCCGAAAAGTAAATTGCACGCATAGTGGCATTTAAAGCTTGGCAATCTCCACCACTCGTAAGCATTCCAATACGAAGCATCAGTAATCCTCTCTTTCTATTTAAGCAAAAGAAAAAGGCGAAGAAAAAATTCGAATTTTTCTTTTGTGAAGTCATGACAGATAAAACGGTAAGCTTCTTGCTTTCTTCAATTATAGGCTTTCTTTAAGAGTGATTAAAGCGCGGGGATCTTTTTAAATTTCAAGGTTCAATCAAGCTAACGGATAAAAAGGAGAAAAAAGAACGATAACAAATAGCCAAGTTCTTTGAAATCATTCTCTTACCTACAAAAAAGGCTAAAGATTTACTTTATTTATAGCCTAATCTTTAGCCTAGCTTCCTCATTTTATTTTAATTTTCTAGTAAGTCTTCTTCAAAAACTTCTTTGTAAGGAAGATTTATTGTAAAACAAGATCCACAATTGATGGACGATTCTATCTGAATGGTTCCTTCCATAAGGTCGACAGAATTTTTGACAATCGCTAAACCAAGTCCTGTCCCTTGATGATTATGGGAAGAATCAACGGTATAAAAGCGTTCAAAAATTCGTTCATGCAAAGAAGGATCAATTCCAATTCCTCCATCACAAACTTTTAAGACAAAAGTTTGGTCTTGCTTTTTTAATGAAACTCGTATCCATCCTTGATCTTTGTTATAAAGAATGGCGTTTTCCAAAAGACAAGAAATAATATCCTCGAGCAATTGAGGATTGGCTTTTGAAGACATATCCTCAATATCCGTCTCAATTTTAATTTGCCGTAAATTGGCTATAGGTCGCTTAAGATCAATGGCTTTCTGGACCATTGAAGAAACATGAACCATCTCTTCTTGGGAGGATTCAAACGAATCAAGCCGAGAAAGATGAATGATATCGTTGATCATTTTGGCCATTCGAGTGGCTTCAGTATAAATGTATTGGCCAAAGGTTGCTTGATCTGCAGGAGCAACCATTTGATTTTTTAAAAGCTCTGAAGCGGACACAATAGTTTGTAAAGGAGTTTTCAGTTCATGGGTCACGTTGGCGGTAAATTCTTGGCGCCGTTTTTTAATCTCCTCGCGCTCAGTAACGTCTAAAATTAAAATAAGCACGCCAAGAAATTGAGATTTGTTTTCAATACAATGGGCCTCAAGGTGATAGCTCCCTCTTTGTCGAAGCACTGTAGATGCTCGTTTATTTTCTTTAGCCATTTCAATGAGAGCTTTTAAAAGAGGAGGAAGATTTTCTAAAGCGACTTGATCAATAGAGGGAAAGAGTTTTAAAGCGGCTTGATTGGCAAATAACACTTTATTTTGAGCGCCAAGTAGAATCATTCCTTCATCCATATGTTGACTGATAAGGGCAAACTCCTGATTTTTACGTTCTAAATCCTCCAATTGATTGACAATTTGTTTGCGGTTTTCTTCCAATTTATCGAGCAATGGTTCAAGTTGTTCATAAGGTACATTTTTTTTCGGATGATTGGGGTCAATGGCATTGATGGGAGCCACGATATTTTTTGCGGCTCGCCTAGCCATCCATAAAGACACCAAAAGAGAAATTAAAATGAAAAAAGAACTCGGACCAAGCGATCGCCTTAAAAGGTTTAAAAAAGAGGAATGAAGTCGCGATAGACGTAAAAAATCACCATTTTTTAGACGAATCGCCACATTATAGGTATCTTGGTCAAGCGTTTTAGAAGGTCGTAAAGAAAAACCTTCTCCTTGATCATGGGCTTGAATGATTTCAGGTCGAGTGAGATGATTGTCCATTTCATTTAGGTTTTCTAAGGAATCATAAAGAATTTCACCATTGGCTTTGATCAAGGAAATACGGGTGTTGGAAGGATGAAGTTGATCCAAAGGTAAATTGGGATCTACATCGAGTAAGTCAGCTAACATAATTGTTTGAGAATGCAAAGAAGTAACCTGTTCTTGAAAAAAGCTTTGATAGACCACGCTTAAAATTCCAAACAAGGCGATCAATAAAACACTTAAACACGCCCCAAACACTGCCCAAAAAATTCTTTGAATCATTTTGGTGTCCGTAACCGATATCCTATTCCGCGAACGGTTTCAATACGGTAGCTCTCTTCCTTTAATTTAGTGCGCAAAGAGGCAATGTGAACATCGACTGAACGACTCTCTGCAATGAAGTGTTCTCCCCATACTTTATGAAATAGCTCTTCTCGCGAAAATAAATGGTCTGGATCGTGTAAAAAGAGGTTCAAAAGTGCAAATTCCTTAGGAGTTAATTCCAAAAGCGTTTCATCTATCCAAGCTCGGTGTCCTTCTAAATCCAAGCGAAGACGACCACTTTCTAAATAGGAAGGGACTTTGGGTTTACTGCGCCGTAAGACGGCACGAATGCGGGCAGTCATTTCCATCATGCCAAAAGGTTTGACTAAATAATCATCAGCCCCTGCTTCTAAAGCTTCAATTTTATCGTATTCAATCCCTTTGGCCGTTGTCATAATGATCGGCAAGGAAGTTGTTTGGGGATTTAAACGAATTTTTTTTAACAGACTAACTCCATCTATTCCAGGAAGCATAATATCTAAAAGCAATAAATCAGGAATTTCCTTTTCTAGAGCCCTAAGACATTCATCTCCCGTCTCAAAGCCTTTTCCTTCATATCCACAAGAGCGTAAAGTGTAAAGAAGAATATCACGAATGCTTTTTTCATCCTCGACACACCAGATCTTTTCCATAAACAATCACAACCTTTCCTTGAGAAATATGAAAACCACTTCCTAAGGGAAGTGGAAATATTTTTAATGCGCTTGTAAAGAGATCAGACCAGGATTTTTCCAACTGGTTTCATCTTCTAAACGAACAATTCGGCGTGAGATTTGTAAATATAAATCACTGACTTCCATCAAAAACCAAGCTTCTTGTAAAGGGCGAGATCGGTGGGAATCCATCAAGATATTTTGATTGGACAGTTCCTGTTCACGCTTATAGACTTCCTGAGCGAGGCGTACCACTTCTTTTTCATTGGTCTGATTTATCGTCGATCCATTGAGGACTTCTTTTAAAGCAGCGATACACAAGGAAGAAAGCGTATTGATTTCCTCAATGCTTGAGGATTGTAAAGTCATGTCGTAGGGAACCAATTGAGCGATGCGCTGACATGAGACACTGATCTGTAACAAATCCCGCGCTTTCAATAAATCTTTGAGAATTTGTTGCTGCAAAGCGGGAGTTAGCGAAGTTGGATCGATCTTTTCAAGATAATCGCGAACCTTTCGACAATCCTCAAAAACGGTATGGCTCTTTTCTAAAAGAAGGTTTTTCTCTTGATGATCAATCAAAATCGCTCGTGTTTCTTCAATCATGGCTACACAAATTTGGGCAATCCGTTCCATTTCCATGTTGACCGCCGAAAGAGCCGCTTCCGGAATTGGTAAAAAACGTGGATCCAATAAGTAATCCGTGGTTTTTTCTTGTCGGTGATCGGGCACTAAAATCTTTGAAAGATTCACCAATTGTTGGGCAAATGGAAAGAGAATAATAGTGATCGCCACATTAAATCCCGTATGGAAAAGAGCCAACGAAGTCGAACTTACAGAGGCCGAAGCCATAGCTGGAAATACCATAAAGTAAATGGTTGCTACGATACCAGCTAAAATGGCTCCAATGGTATTGAATTCTAAATGAATCATCGCGGCGCGCTTGGCGTTGATATCGCCTGAAATGGCACTCAGTAAAGCCGTGACGCACGTTCCAATGTTTTGACCAAGCGCAATGTATACCGCCGATCCCCAATTGACCGCTCCCGCCAAGGCTAGGGTTTGTAAAATCCCCATGCTTGCTGAAGACGATTGAATGATCGCCGTGACCAGCGCTCCGGTTAAAAGACCTAAAATTGGATTGGCTCCTAAAATGCGAAACGCTTGGGAAAAAATAGGAAGATCTGTATAGGGAGCAATGGATGAAGACATGGAAGCTAAGCCGGTAAAAAGCATCCCAAAGCCGATTAAAATATGCGCCATATCTTTGATTCGACTGCTTTTGGCAAATAAGCTTACCGCCACTCCAATAAAGAGAAGCGCGGGAGCGAGCATTTCTGGTTTGAGAAAAGCCGCCCATTCTCCCATAGAAACAATCCAAGCGGTCATGGTTGTTCCAATATTTGCTCCCATAATTACCCCAGTCGCTTGCAATAAGGTCATTAAGGAGGCATTGACAAATCCGACAACCATCACGGTCACTGCACTTGAAGATTGAATGATGGCCGTGACCAAAGCTCCCGCTAATACGGCCATAAATCGATTTTCCGTTAACAATTCAAGTAACTTTTTCGTTTTGGTTCCTGCTGCTTGAGAAAGGCCATCCGCCATAACTTCCATACCATAAATAAATAGGCCTAGACCTCCACAAAAGCCCAAAATCGACTTTATAATCTCAAGAGACATATTTTGACTCCAAGGCTAAAGATTCTTTATTCGCTTTCAACTTTTCGTCTTTCGAAATGGAATCCATCAATTTTTCTTCGGGAATAAGATACACAATGACAATAAAACACAAGATATAAATGGCTAAGCCAATATAAGGAATGAAAAATTCAAGGCTCATAGGCACCTCCTATTGGCTTTAGTCTAAAAATATAAGAGATTGGCTTCTATCTTCACTTTGATAAAAGTTTGTAAAGCTTTTGTAAAGTTTTAGAAGGTGTCTAACCTTAGAGATATTTACTTGTCTTTTTTTCTTTTTATCCCTACGCTTAATAAAACCCGCCTGTCAAAAAGACCGGATCTACGCTAGAATGTTGATTTTAAAAAGCATTCCTTTAAAACAAATAATTAGGAGAAAAAAGTTATGAAAATACGTTGGATGTTGCCTTTTATCTTGGGATTGGCTTTTGTTGGCTGCTCTTCTACAAGCGATACCGCTTCCACTCAATCGATCTCGAAAAACTCATTGGCTGAAGATTTAGACTTACCCGAAGAGTTTTTAAATAGTTCTGTACAACCAGATATCAATTCGGCTTTAGCCGCTATTCCACTGGTTAATTTTGAAGATGTAAAAACCGCCTTTAGTGAGGCTGGCTTTTCGTTGGATGAAGAAGAAGCCCAAGGAATGGAAATTCAATTTCGAGCTAACAGTGCTGAAGGGGAATTAAAGGTCTATGCCCAAAAAATGGAAAGTGTGGAACAGGCTGAAACATTTGTCCAAAATAAAATTGAAGCTTTAGAAGCGGATGGTTACACGTTGCAAGATACCCAAAGTACCGATTCCACCACTCTTTCAGCTTTAGTTTTACCTTCCACGGGGGTTCATTGTTTTATAGGCCTTGATAAAGAAGCTACGCGCGTATATGTAGTGGAAGAAGTCGCAGAATCCAGTCATGCTCGTTTAGAACAAGCTCTTCAATCTCTTGGCTTTTAAATTTAATAAAAAAGGGACTATAACAAGCTCCATGGTTCGTACTTTGTTATAGTCCTTTTCTTTAGCCTAGAATAAAACTTTATGTTCAACTATTTGGCTAAATTGGTTTTCACTTCATTTAAAAAAGCTTGAGCGGCAGGAGAAAAAACTTGGTATTTTTTCCAAATTAAATACATTGGCACTTTCAAATCACCATTCAAGGGACGAAAACAAAGGCCACTTTCTGGCGAAACTTCAACAATTCGATCAAAGGTTAAGGCATAGCCTAAGCCTTCCTTAACCAAAATGGAGGCATTATAGGCCAAATTAAAGGTCGCTACAATATGCAATTGATCAACTACTTCTCCCAATACCTGAAGTAAATCATCTTGAATGCCTTGGCGCGAGACGATTAAAGGTAAGCCAATTAAATCTTCTTTTGAGATTCTTTCTTTTTCAGCTAAAGGAGACTGCTTAGGCATTAAAACGCCCCAATGATCATAGCCTGGAATTTGCAAGGCATTGTATTTGGACAAGTCCGGATCCTGGACAATAAGCGCAAAATCAAACAATCCTTGATCCAAACGATCCCGTAAATCTTGTGTATCCCCACTACACAAATGAAAACAGACATTGGGGTATCGCTTTTGAAGCGCTTTAAAACGTCTAGCTACATAAGAAATGTTTTCCGATTCGGCGCATCCAATTTGAACGTCGCCACCTACCATCTCGCCTAAGGATTGAAACTCTTTGGTCGTTTTATCCACCATATTCAAAATATCTTGGGCTCGTTGATAGAGTAAAACGCCTTCAGGAGTTAAATGCACACTGCTACTGCTTCGTTTAAAGAGTTTTTTTCCAAGTTCCGCTTCTAAGTCTTTGAGCTGTTTGGACAAGGTAGGTTGAGAAATATTCAATCGAGCCGCCGCATGCGTTATGTTTTCTTCCCTTGCTACTTCCACAAAGTAGCGCAAGACACGAATTTCCATCTCTTTCTCCTCATTTTTTATCTTTTTCTTTCCTTTTTTTCTTTTCAGTCTGTCTTTTAGACTCTTTGCGCTTCAATGATATTCAATTTAGGAATAACATGAAATAGAAAATAAGTATTTTCTATTTCATGTTGAGTGATCTAGGATAAAGGCACAGAAACACAGAGCGTATTTCTGAAGGTAAGACCTAAAAAGGCCTAAGGGAGACTTAATATGGAAGAACAATTGATTTTGACCCAAGACTGGGATAAAACATTTCCCAAAAGCGATAAAGTGGATCATAAAAAAGTAACTTTCCACAATCGCTATGGAATTACCTTAGCCGCGGATATGTATACTCCAAAAAATGCGACTGGCAAATTGCCCGCGATTGCGGTGTCTGGTCCTTTTGGAGCCGTAAAAGAACAATCTTCTGGACTTTATGCGCAAACCATGGCCGAACAAGGATTTTTAACGCTTGCTTTCGATCCATCCTTTACGGGGGAAAGCGGTGGAATGCCTCGGTATATGGCTTCTCCCGATATCAATACGGAAGATTTTCAAGCGGCCGTTGACTTTTTATCCGTACAAGACAATGTGGATCCTGAAGCGATTGGTATTATTGGCATTTGCGGATGGGGGGGTATGGCTTTAAATGCAGCGGCTTTGGATACTCGCATTAAAGCAACCGTCGCTTCCACGATGTATGACATGAGTCGAGTCAATGCCAATGGATATTTTGATGCAGAAGATAGCCAAGAGGCTCGTCAGGCCAAACGCAAAGCTTTTAATGCCCAACGTACGCTTGACTATAAAAATGGAACGTATCAACGCGCCGGTGGGGTAGTGGATCCGCTTCCTGAGGATGCGCCATTCTTTGTCAAAGACTATTATGATTATTACAAGACGAAACGTGGCTACCATCCTCGCTCCTTAAATTCCAATGATGGATGGAACACCATTGGAACCATGTCATTTTTAAATCAACCTATTCTTTGTTATGCCCATGAAATCGAAAATCCGGTTTTAATTATTCATGGTGAAAAGGCTCACTCTCTTTATTTTGGTAAAGATGCCTTTGCAAAATTAAAAGGCGACAATAAAGAGTTGATGATTATTCCAAATGCAGTTCATACTGATTTATATGATGGTGGAGATAATCATTATATTCCCTTTCATAAATTGGCCGATTTTTTCCATAAAAACTTAAAATAAGTGAAAGCGTAGTGACTGGTGCTTGGTCACTACGCTTTTTGTTTAAAAAGTTCTCGTTCTCTTTTTCGTCTTCTTCATACCATCAAGCCCTTATTCTTCCTTTTCTTCTTTCTGGATGGCTGGAGTTTTCTTATCTTTTTTGGGTAAAGAAGCTTTTTGGCTTTGATTCCACGTTTGCAAATCAAAAAAGGCCTGATGACTTGCAGCTCGAACGGCACTTTGTAATTCACGAGCCGAAATTCGACGAGCTCCATGGGAAAAGACGGAGTTTTGAATAAGACTATCACTTGTGGCGGCAATACATTGAAATTTATTGCGCAGTTCATATACTTTTTTTTCAATGTAGCTATCGGCGGTCATTCCATTGGGGGTATACACAATGGAAGAAGAGCCATTGCGGGAAGAAGAGCCGATGTTGCCTTTTTGTCTGGTGCCGTCGAAAACTACAATTAAAGAATAGCCTTTATAGCCTTGATAATTGATCAATTCGCTAATAAGCTGCTCACGAGCAGCAAATAAAGACTTAGCGGCCAATGCTTTTAAATCCTCCCACGAATAAATCATGTTGTACCCATCCACAATTAAACAGGTTGGTAAATGGGAAAAGGTTTTAACATGCGTTGGTTCTAAAGAAAGTTCCGTACGCTTTTTTTTGTGGGATCCTGCTTTTTTGGCGTTTCGATTGGCCCCTCCCGCACTGCCAAATACTTTACGCAATTCCTCTTCACTGACTTTACCAGAATTCATGGAAACACTGCTTGCGATCGTTTCATCGTTTTGAATAGGAATATGCAAATGATCCTCGACTTCATCCCATTCTACGATGACCCCAGAGCCGTTGGAACAAAAGACAGAGGCACTTGGATGGTGACGATCCAATCGTTCATCATAACCAATCTCTTCCAAGATGGGATTTGGATCTTGGCAAATATCGTAGCCATCGTTTTCAAAAGAAAACGTAGCACTTCCCTTTGAGGCTTTGGCTAATTCTTCTTGAAAGTTCATAAGTGTTCGAACTGGACCTTTGCCTTCAATTATCGTTAGACCCTTATCGCCTTCTTTGACTTCAACCGTCGCTTCTCGAACATCGAGTTGATATAAAATTTTAGAGACATGTTGGGCTGCGGTTTGAATTTCAAAGGCCAAATAAGGCTCTAACAAAACGCTTTTGGCTTTTTTTAATCCTTGACGGAGAGCTCGAAGAGCAGCTTGGCGAAAATCGCCGCCCGAAGTGTGTTTTTGGTGGGCTCGGCCATTTATTAACGTAATTTTCATATCGTCTAAGGCCGAACCACTTAAAACACCCGTTAAATGGGCTTCCGAAAGAGCCGATAAAATTAAACGTTGCCAGTTTAACGACAAAATATCCCGTGGAACTTTTGAAGAAAAGGAAAGACCACTGCCTCGTTTTCCAGGTTCCAACTCCAAATGAACTTCGGCATAATGCCGTAATGGCTCAAAGTGCCCATAGCCAAAGACTGACTCTTCGATGGTTTCTTTGTACACCACTTTACCTGGGCCAAATTCTACTTGAATTCCCGACTTATCTTGGATCCTTTTTTTCAAAACATCCTTTTGAATTTGGCCCATCAAATGTAAGGCAATGGATTGGGTCTCTTCAAGAAACTCTACTTGTAAGGAAGGATCCTCCATCATTAAAAGGCGCATGGCTCCCATCATTTGGACCGGATCAATTCCATCGGGCAAAATGAGTTCGTAATATAAACAAGGAGATAACAAAGCTTGGGTATGATTTTGTTCAAAGCCAAGGCCATCTCCCGCTTTGACTTGGGTCAATCCTTTGACACTGACTACATCTCCAGCCATAGCTTGCGCGACGGGTTGAAATCCTTGTCCTTGGTATAAACGAATTTGATCCACCTTCTCATCCTTGATGACATCACGGGTCTTTAGGGTTCCTCCGGTAATTTTGAGATGGACAATGGGTACAGACGTATCGTCTTGGGTTACTTTAAAAACACGGGCGCCAAATTCTTCGGGGTATTCAATGGGTAAGGTATAAGTCGTTAAAGCATCCAGCAAGTCCTTAACCCCTTCATTTTTTAAAGCGGAGCCAAATAAAACAGGAAAGGCTTTGCGTTCCATAACAGCTTGCGCCATTTGTTGGGTAGAAAGTGTTTCGTGTTCTAAAAAGGCTTCTAAAAGGTCTTCATCCAAAGCGGCAAATTGTTCAATATAATCTTTGGCTTGCAAATCCACTAAGCGATCATCCAATTTTTTTAAATTTTGCCATAACTCGTCTTTTGAAAGGACAGTGGCATCCATTTTATTGATGAAGAAAATAGCGGGAATTTGATACGTTTGAAGACATTTCCAAATGGTGCGGGTATGCGCTTGGACTCCATCTAATGCACTAATTAAAACAATGGCACAATCCAATACAGAAAGCGTCCGCTCCATTTCTGCCGAAAAGTCTGCATGGCCTGGGGTATCAATTAAATGAATAAAAACATCGTTCCATTCTAATCCGGCTTGCTTGGCAT
>CAYMGC010000045.1:0-11666 GCA_964389885.1 uncultured Erysipelotrichaceae bacterium
GCCACCTCTTAAAAAGACAAGAAGTGGCTTTTTATGTGGGCTAAACGCCCCTTATTTAATCGTTCTATTCTGCCTTTGCCGGGGCACTTTTACAGGGGAAGAGTCGGATGCACATAGCCAATCAAAGGTGCAGAGCATTCTACACTAAAGATGGCCGTGGTGTATCCATTCCAACCACCATGGACTGCTTGACCATCACCAATATAAATGGCGACGTGACCAGAGTACACTACAATGTCTCCTGGCACAGGATCATTGGTTAATTCACCAAGACTTAAGTACCGTTCAGGAGCGCCATGGAAATTAATTCCTACCGCTTTTAATGAATTGGTTACTAACATAGTGCAGTCTTGGTTTACTCCAAGTTGGGCAAGTGCTGCTTCGGCGATGAGATTGTACATCGAAGGATCAGGGGTTCCTACGCCATTCGCGTCATAAGAATACCCTTTTTTGACCACATTGGTTTCAATGGTTCCACTTTCCGAAAAGGAATAGCGTTTTTCATCAATGACGCGGGTCTCATTGGCGACAACCGAACCATCTTCATTGAGATAGTATTTTTGGCCGTTGTCTTCTACCCATCCTGTTTGGGTATATCCATTTTCGTCTAAGATGTATGTTTTTCCTTGGTCTTGAATGGTTCCTTCTTCTTTTAGACCTTCAGAATTGAAATACATGGTTTCGCCCGCTTCGCTGACAAAACCTGTTGCCATTTCGCCGCTATCCTTGAAATAGTAGGTGCCGGAATCCGTTTCCAACAAGCCAGTGTGCTTTTCACCATTGGCTTCAAGATAATAGGTTTTTCCATCAATTTCTGTAAAGCCAGTTTTCATCAAAGCATCATAGGCTACAGTATCACTTGTTCTTTTTAAACGGCCTTCATCTAAGCCGCTAATGAGTGGTTGTGTTTGGGTCGTGATTTCAGCTGCATGAACGCGGGTTCCAAAAAGCCCGCTCATCACTGCGAAGGTCGCATAGGCAGAAAGAACAGATGTTGTCATGCGTTTTTTCATTGTGTAAGTCCTCCTTGCTGACGACAAAGAGATTATCAATACTTAAAATGAAAAGCAAAATCTACCAAATAAATTCTTAAGAAATTCTAAACTTTTTGATTGAGAAGAAAAAAAACAGGCCCTTTACCTAAAGGGTCTGTTTCATCATTAAGGGAAACTATGGGTTTTTGCAAGAAATCTTGGAAAATAATTTTGTATTTAAATCATGAACAAAATTGGTTTTGAATGTAATGATCTCGCCAACAAAAAGAAACCCATTACATTCGTATTTTCCCAAAAGTATCGGCTTTAATCTTCTTTTAAGGTTTCTCAATGAAACCGTTTTTTCTAAAAAAGTATTCACAAAATATGAACAAGAAAGTTCAAAATCTTATGGCCTAAAACCAATCAAGGTTCTTAAGAATTTCGCTCGATTTCAGAGAGTCTTCCCTTATTATTCGTCTTCTTTCTGATCAAGAAAATGAAATTAGAAGATTAAATTGCGGGGAGTACGAGGATAAGGCTGCACATCGCGAATGTTTTGAATTCCCGACAAATACATCAACATTCGATCAAAGCCAAGACCAAAACCGGAGTGTACGGCCCCTCCAAAGCGACGCAAATCCAAATACCATTGCAAAGGTTCAAGATCCATTCCCATCGCTTCCATTTTGTTTTTCAAGACGTCATAGCGCTCTTCTCTTTGGCTACCCCCTACGAGTTCGCCTACATAAGGCACTAATAAATCGCAAGCCGCTACGGTTTTTCCATCTTCGTTTTCCCGCATATAAAAGGCTTTAATGTCTTTGGGATAGTCGGTTAAGAAAACAGGGCCTTGAACGACTTTTTCACAAATGTACCGTTCGTGTTCGGATTGCAAATCCATGCCCCAAAAGATGTCATTGTTTTCAAAGCTGCCCTTCGCCTTTTCGAGTTCCTCAATGGCTTCGGTATAGGTCATCCGTTTGAAGTCACTGTTGGCCACTTTTTTAACGCGTTCGATGCAATCTTTATCGATGACCTTTTCAAAGAAAGCCATTTCTTCCGAAGCGTGTTCTAAGACATAGTTAATGCAGTATTTCACCATCTCTTCAATGACATCCATATTGTCGTTGAGATCGGCAAACGCCATTTCGGGCTCAATCATCCAAAATTCCGAAGCATGACGGGTGGTATTGGAGTTTTCAGCGCGGAAAGTGGGGCCAAAGGTATACACCTTGCCATAGGTAAGAGCAAAAGGCTCAACATGCAATTGTCCCGAAACGGTAAGTTGGGCATGTTTTCCAAAGAAGTCCTTTTCGTATTCTTGGTTTTTATAGGCTTCGGGTTTTAACGTTGTAACGGTAAAGCATTCTCCAGCCCCTTCCGCATCGTTTCCAGTGATTTCGGGGGTATGAATATAAACAAAGCCCCGATCTTGAAAGAAGGTATGAATGGCCATGGACAACACCGAACGCAGTTTAAACGCCGCAAAATAGGTATTGGCCCGAGGACGAACGTGAGGAATTTCGCGCAAATATTCAAAGGTATGCCGTTTCTTTTGCAACGGATAATCGTGATCGGCCATACCAAGTACGCTGATTGTTTGGGCTTGGACTTCTAAGGGTTGTTTGGAGTTTGGAGTTTCTTTTACTACTCCTTTGACTTCTACGGCCGATCCGGTAGTAATTTTGGAAGCTTGATCATACCCTTCCATATCGGGAGAGTAGACAATTTGTAAATTGGAAAAGCAGCTTCCATCATTGAGCTCAATAAAGCTAACATTTTTGGATTTTCGGTTGGTTCGAACCCAACCTTGTAAGGTTACTTCTTGTCCATCGTAATCTTGAACACGATCTTTAAGAGTTTTAATTAACATAGAGCAGTCCTTTCTAATGGAGATCCATTTTCCTTTCAATCTAAACGCAAAATGGATTCAAGGCAATTTTTGTGGCCCATCTCCAAGCCACTCCTAGTGAATTCCATCTAAAAAATTCACAATCTGCCCAAATCAGCTTTAAATTGTTCAGGCCTTAAAAAGCCGAAAACCAGAACTCTTTCTACCATATTATTCATTATGAGAAAAAAGAATCTAGAACAAAAAAAAACACCTCTTTAAGAGGTGTAGAGGTAGGTAAAGACAAAATTCCATCCTTACTTTGTCTTTACAGACCTGCCAGCGATTTTGGCTCCTTATTGTTTCGAGTCCATGGAGTTGGTGGTAAACACTAATTCTTGAATTGATGAGACGACATCAATGGCTTTGACTGCTACATTATGAGGAACTTGAAAATGTTGATGGGTAAAATCAACAATTCCTGTAATTCCTGCCGAAACAAGCCGATCAACGGTCGCTTGGACATCATCGGAGATGGTTAAAATGGCAATACGGCATCCCTTTGGCATTCGCTCTTCCAGTTCATCCAATAAATAGACATCAATGCCAAACATATTTCCCACTTTGGTTGGATCGGTATCAAAGGCACATGTGATTTCCCCTACTACATAATCCCATTTATTGTAATTTAAAAGGGCCCGTCCTAAATTTCCAGCGCCGACCAAAATAATTTTTTCGTCGAAGTCCACGCCAAGTTCGGCATTAAAAATGTCGATCAGCTTATCCACTTCGTAGCCGTAGCCTTGTTTTCCAAGGTTCCCTAAAAAAGAAAAATCTCGACGAATGGTTGTTGGTTCAATGTCTACAAAATTGCTTAATTCTCGAGACATAATCTTTGAAACTCCATTCTTTTGTAGTTTTCGTAGCGCTTTAAGATAAACAGGGTATCTTTGTAAAGTCGCCTTAGGAACCGAGTTTGCATTTTTCATTCTTATCACCATAAGAAGTATACCATTGAAAAATAGATTTGTGAATTTTTCTAAAACATTAACAAAAGAATTCAGTTGTCAAGTAAGATGTTCTCAAGGATGAATCCTTTTTCCAAAAGCAAGCTATTTTCTCTCATTTTGTTGATCTTTGGCTTCTCCTTCTTTTTTCCTTCTTCCTTTTCCTTGTTCTTCGCCATAAAGAGACTATAATGAAATCGCAAAATTCTTGCTTCAGGGTTGGGTGCAATTCCCTACTGGCGGTTATACTCCGCGAGCCATGCAATAGGCAGAGCCGGCGCAACTCCGGCAGCAACGGTTAAAGTCCGGATGGAAGAAGTGAAATCTTTTGTGCATCTTTTTCGTATGCAAAAAGCCATGAAGTAGAGTTTATGCTCGGTTTTCTTTGTATTGAAGGAGGTGCCATTATGAATACAACAACAATCACTACAAAGAAAATAACCATGTTAGGCATGTTTACAGCCTTAGCGGTCGTCTTTTGCCTCTTGGTTCGTATCCCGTTGGTTCCAAGCGTAGCCTTTTTGTCGTATGACCCAAAGGACATCATTATTGGTATAGCGGGCTTTTTATATGGTCCACTCTCGGCCTTTATTGTTTCGGCCTTAAGCAGTGCCATTGAATTGGTGTTGCGTGGGGGAAACATCATCGATTGGCTCATGGATGTCATTGCTACGTGCTCCTTTATTTGCACGGCCGCTTTCGTGTATAAAAAAATGCACTCCAAAAATGGGGCTTTTTATGGCTTAGTGGCAGGTCTAGCTTTAAATATAGTGGCGATGCTAGCTTGGAACTACGTCATGGATCCCATTTATTTTGGAATGCCCCAACAAGCGGTCAATGCCATGCTTCCTGCGATTGCGTTGTTTAACTTTTTGAAAGATGGCATCAACGCCGCCATCTTATTGTTGATCTATAAACCCGTAGCCAATGCTTTGCGTCATGCTGGATTGGTGGATCGTCGCTCTCAAGAATCTTCCAACGATAAGAAAAGCGTAGCGATCATCGGTTTATTTGTGTTATTAACCGCCCTTGGCGTGGCGTTAGCCTTTGTGCATGCCTAAAGAGAAAGGAATGTCGACCCATCCTATGGACTTTGATGAAGCCTATCACCTCTTCAAAGAAAAACTTGGCGATTGGAAAATCATGGCTTTAGCGAGTTGTGTGGATAATTATCCAATGGTTCGCAATGTCTCCTGCCTGGTTTACAATGAAAAAATTTATTTTAAAACCGATAAAAACTTTCGCAAGACCAAACAGCTTTATGAAAACCCCCATGTAGCCCTTTGTTTTCATGGAACACAAATCGAAGGGCTCGCCCATATTAAAGGATTGGTGGTAGAGGAAGAAGGGCGTGTATTTGAAACGCTCTATAAAAAATACCTCTGGCAGTCCTACAATGCCTACAGCCATGAAGAAAGTGAGGTTTTAGTGGAAGTCACTCCTCAGTTTGTGGAAATTTGGGATGAAGATGAAAATCGCAACGCCTATCAAATTTTCTTAGATTTCAATACCCGTCAAGCGTTCTTAAAACCTTACGATTAAAAAACAAAAGACTAACCACACGACGTCAGTTCACTGGTTAGTCTTTTTCTTTTAATTGCGTAAAAGACCAAGTTCTTCAAAACAAGAGGCTAAGCGTTTGAGGCGAACCGCTGAAGGTTTTTCTTGGGGATGCATGGCCCAATGGGCTAGAGTATCGGCATCTTTTAAGGCTTCATCAAGAGGATGGTGAATCAATTCCTTTCGAGAGTGGTTTCCAATTGCGGTGATGATGGTATAAATTTCTTCTTGAGAAAATAAGCCCGTCTCTAACAATAAATCTTTGGCTTTTTTAGCCCCAACTACCGCATGAAGAGAACTGATATTGTCATGATAACGCGCATAATCATGCAAAATGGCCGCCACTTTTGCTAGGTCCAAAGGCAATTCTCGCTTTTGGGCCAAAAGGGTGATGTAACTATCCACCATAGAGGTATGGGCAAGAGCATCTGTTTTTAAAGGAAGAGAATAAATATTGGCATATTGTTCAAACACTTGATCTCGAATGATTTCATACCGTGATAAATCAGCATCTAAGGAATTGAGATAAGAGGACATATCGGATCCTTTCTAAAGGTCTATCTAAAATACTCTGCCGCTTTATTTGGCAAAATGATATGATTAGAAAAATTAGAGAAGTTGGTTAAAAGATTCCAATCTAAAGTCATCCATTTTACATCCTTTTAAGAAAAGGAGGCATCATTATGAAAAAAACATCAATTTTATCTATGGCTATTTTAAGTCTTTCTTGGCTTTGTCCAAATCCTATTTTGGCGCAAGGAGCCGATTATGAAACGTATCGTTTGTATAATCCGAGCAGCCAGGAGCATTTTTATACCCAAAGTTTAAACGAAAGAAATGCCCTTTACAATTTAGGATGGTGGTATGAAGGAATTGCTTGGAGCAGTGCCCGCCAGGGCCTACCAGTGTATCGCCTATACAATCCCAACACCAGCGAACACCACTATACCCTAAGTACCAATGAACGGACTGTATTAATGAATCAAGGTTGGAAAAATGAAGACGTGGCTTTTTATAGCGATACCAGTCAACAAATTCCCGTCTATCGTTTGTACAATTCGCGCATTTCTAAAGCGGGAAGTCATCATTACACCGCGGATCAAAATGAAAAAGAACAATTGAAAAAAGCGGGTTGGAAAGAAGAAGGCATTGGCTGGTATGCGAGTCAAGGATCGAACTTATTGGAAAAGCCAGCCATCAAATCCCTTCAACCGAGTTCCTTTGCCTCCTTTGATCACGTTCTTCATTTAGAAGTCCCGCAATACATTGCCGAAAACACCGCCTGGAGTGGGCCAGCGGCTTTACAAATGGTCTTGGCTTACTATGGAGTCCCCGCTTCTCAAACGCAATTAGCCAAAGACTTATCCACTACTTCCTATGGAACAAGTCTGGAAAGTTTGGTAAATGTAGCCAATCGCTACTTAAAAGTGGATTATCAAGCCACCCTTTTGCCCGCTTGGACCAATAACACCGAACAACGCGTTTTGTTTGAAAACGCCGCTTTAAATGATTTAACCAAGGGCAAGCCCGTAATTATTTCCATCAATACTCGATTGGCCTATGGAACTGCTCAAGATCAAATCAATCAGGTCGTGCTGTATGGCGCGGAGCTTGATACCTTAGGAACACCCACCGCCTTTTATTATCTTGATCCATCCTTAGCGTACCAAGATCCCGTTTATCAAGGACGAAAAGTGATTTCGGCCACCACCTTGTGGCAATGCATGACCAATCATTCCAACCCAGGTTATCTTTGGTAGCAAAAAAAACGATAAGCTATTTCAGATAAAAAATAGTTTATCGTTTTTTTGTGTCTATTTTGAAAACTGAGTAAAAGATCATCCATTTAAAATGGAATAGCTTTCGATAAAAGCGCCAAGCAGCATAAGCAAGATTCCTATCACAAAGCTTATAATTTCACTTTTTGACCATTTCACCTCTTTTATATTTCGCGTTGTCGTTTTGTTTTTATACGTCATGACCAGATAGTGATTGGCTAGCGCACAGGTAATAAGCAATTGCCCATATAATTCCACCAATCCTGCATGATGAAATAGATCAAACATGGATATAATTCTTTGAAAAATAGGGATACTTATACCACTCCCACTGGTAAAAGACCAGGTTCCTAAGGTTATGGCCGCTAAAATCACCACAATACAATAAACGCCATAGGATAAAGACAGGTATTTTTCCTGTTCCTTTTTTTTCTTGGCAAAGAAACTGGCGATCAAGATGGCTAAAACGCTTAGCATGTTCCACAAAAAAATTTGAAAGGTCGAAAGAAATACATTGGAAGACGTCGTAAAATTCGTCAATTCATTTTTATTCGCTAAAAATCCTTCTGGTAAAAGAAAATAACTCAAAAGCGTAACGCCAAAAAACAAGAGAAACGCTAGAACGGTTAAAGTTATGATTCTCTTTACCATGTTAGAAGAGGTTAATCCATCTCGTATCATTTTTTTCCTCTCTTTTTTTGAAAACCTAAATTTTAGAAATTGGCGATCTCATCGAGAACTCGCGCAATCTCTTCAAAGGGCTGGTTTAAATCAAGCGTCTTGACTCTAAGGGTATGGCCTTGCAGTGAATACCATTGGTCGAGTTCTATTCCTTGATCGCTTTTGGCATACAATAAAAGGCCATCGACCTGTTGATCGGTTTTAGCGGGCCAATTTTTTAAGTAGGCAAAAAGTTGATACAAATGCGCGGAATGGAGCGTTTCCTTGTGCCCAAAGGGATTTTGTTGCAAAAGATGGGTGTAATATTTCGCATCCAAAATCAAAACATGGTTGTTTTTTTGCAACACGACATCGGTTTGCATGCGAGGTAAAAAGGGATCTTGGCCTTCTTGAATTGACCAGCGAATTTGGGGCGAAGAAGGATGCAAATCGGGATGTTCAATTTGAAAGTAACCCAACAAAAACTTTTCATACAGTTTGGCCATCGACTTTTCATCCAAAACTTCTTGGAGTAAATGAGTCCCCTTTTGCTTAGCCTGCAAGGCTCCTTCTAAAATCAAGCTACATAAATTACAAAGCGCTATCTCACGTTTACGCCGGCCATGGCGTAAGAGAGGCCAAGGAATGGAGCTTAGATCTTGGTTTAAAGGAATTCCTTTAAACAACGGTTTTAAGCGCTGTAGTCTTTTTTTGTGAAGGACAGAAAGATCCTCTTTTAATAAGACCTCTAAAGTGGTTTTTAAAACTTGGACAAAAAGGGTATCCAGTTCAAAATTTTCTTGGCTACACACCAGCTGTCGTTTGGCAAGAAGCCCTTGTTGAATGCTTTCTTCTAAATGAATCTTGCCATGAGGAGACGTGGTTTGAGTGGTATGACTGACAAACTCACCTGGAAGCCCTTGAGACAAGTAAGGGCGCATACTTTGAAAAAAGAGGGCGGCTAAAAGATCTTGACTCCTTTCAAAGGACTCTTGGCCGAAATGACGAAAGCCTTGAAAGGCCATCAATCCAAAGGCATAGGCCAATAAGTAATAAATATTGGAAATGGGAATCATGCAATGGCCTGCTTGAGTCGATCCTGCCAATACTCCACCCGCTCTGGCTCATCGATCCAGTATTCTCCAATCAAAGCCATCAGTTCAAAGTGAACCACACTCTCTAAAAAAGCCTCATCGACTTTCTCATTCATCAAATAGCTATGTCCAATTTGAAATCCTTTCCCCAGCGTTTCATCCTCACTAATTTCTTGATTCAAAGCCTTTACTTCGTGTACTAAGCGATCAAATTTTGGATTGTTTTGGGCTTTTTGATAGGCTTGAAAGCCCGCCGATTGAAAAGCTGGCCTCATATCAAAAAACGCAAAGCGGCGCCGCAAGGCAAAATCCAAGCTGGAAAGCGAACGATCTGCTGTATTCATCATCCCAATTAAATACACATTTTCCGGAATGGAGAAGGGTTCTTTGGTATAAAGCAAAGGAAGCGATTGGCCCCGCTTGTCGCTTTCTAAAAGGGAGAAGAGTTCGCCAAAAATTTTAGCCAAATTCCCCCGATTGATCTCATCGATAATAAAGAAATGGGGCCTTGGATCTTGGCGGGCATGTTCACAAAAGGTATAAAACACCCCATGACGCAAAGCAAAGCCAGTTTTTGTGGGACGATAGCCCATAATGAAATCCTCATAGGTGTAATTGGCATGAAATTGGACACTACAAATTAAGTCATGATTTTTTTCTTGCAGCATCAAATAGGCTAGGCGTTTGGCCAAATATGTTTTTCCAGTTCCTGGCGGGCCTTGTAAAATGAGATTTTTCTTGCGCTTTAAAAGACGACAAAGCGTTTGGCTTTTTTGCGATGTCATAAACACCTCCGCGTCAAATTCCGCTTGGGTATAGGGCACCACTGGATCTTTTTCTCGCTTTTGGTTGGCTTTTTCCCTTTCTTGTTTTGGGGTGAAAGGCAAAAGAAGCCTTTCATCCAAGGAAAAATCCATGCGCCCTTTAGAAGGCAAAGCAGAGATCGCATTGAATGGGGATTCCTCTTGGGAAAAAACGGGAAGATCCTGTTGAAAGTCGGTTTGTAAAATCGATTCGTCAAAGCAAAGATCGATTTCGTGGTGTTTAGCCAAAGCCTCAAGGGCAAGACGCAAATCCAAGGAATCGTATTGGGTTTTGGCATAGGTTTGATGCAAACTTTCCTGTAAAGTCCAAAGCGCTTGGGCAAAGCGTTCCTTTCCATACTCTTCTTCTAAACGCTTTAAAAAGTAGAGCAAGATCCCATAAAAGGGTTTTTGTTTTTTAGGCTGATCCAAAAGAAAGGGCATATGGTTCATCAAAGCTAAAAACCAATTGACCAATTGCTCGGTCTCGTTTAAAAAAGGAAGCGTTTCTTTGAGTACTTGAATGGCGCCTTCAGGCAATGCTTGTTCTTCTTCATGGGTTAAAAGCACCGCTTCACTTTCCATCAAGATTCGTTCTTCATAAACCAATTTGGCTTGTTGGTATAAAAAGGATTCGGCTTCATATTCGGGTCCAATGACCGTTTTGACTCCCCCTTGGCTATCCAAATACTCCTTTAAACTCTTAAGCGCACTAAAATGCATGGACAATTGGCTAGAGATAGACTGACTGGGATGGACTGCCTTTAAATATTGGCGCAACGCTTCTTTAGCCTTCCTTATACTGTCCTCGGATTCCAAAGTGGCCCAAAAAGAAGGAGTCACGGTATGGGTATATAAATAAAACGCCCGCGATACGGTGGTTTTTAAGGTCGCCTTGGTCCAATCGGGATGACTCTCTTTTAAATACAATTCATAGCTCTTTCGCACTTGGCGAATGGTGGTAGGAATATCCATGAATCCTCCTTTCTGGGAGCTTTTCTTCTATATTTATATGTCTATTTATAGGCCGTTTAGCTTCAAAGACAACAAAAAAAAGATCTATCCTAATGGGAGCGATCTTCTTTTGAAGTTTCAGGTTTACAAGAAATCGAATGGACTCCTTTGGTTTGTAAAAAGGTTTCGATTTCCTTTTGCAAATGCTCTAATTTCTCTTCAAAAATAGGAGTAGCGGCAATCGTGCGTAAATAGGGATGATCTTTCCAACATGACTTTAGACGATCGTCTAAACAAACGGCCTGATCGGGGGTTTCGGTACGGGTATGGTTGTTGTCCAGCGTGTAATCGTCTCTAGCTCCATTGGCGGCAGTGACCAAATGAAACACGGCATCATAGCGAGACAGAATGTCTTTTTCTGTGGTGTTTTCACTGGTTAAGATGTCTTCAAATTCTTTCTCTGGCAAATACGCTTTATTATCTAGAAGACCTCGATCCAAAATCAATACCACTTGCGGATTTTTATTGATTTGCGCACACTGCTCATAAATATCCTCTTTGGCTGTTTGCAGACGGAACAAATTGTGCTGAAACTCAAACATGGATTGACAAGTCCAAGGCGCAATTCCGGCATTGATTAATTCCGTAGCGGTTTCCGGCACCACAATGGTCGCCATACCATATTTTTGGAAGGTCTCTTGCATCCGAGCAATGGCCGTGGTTTTCCCAGCGCCTGGACCACCTGTTAAAACGATTTTATAAATTTTGGCAGGAGCAGTCGGTTCCAATGGAGTCATAATTTCCTCTTTTCAAGCATGGGCTTTTTTTTAATTGTAGCGCATGGCTTTCAAAAGCGGTTTTTCGATTTTAAAAGTTTCAAAGAAAAAAGAGAAAAGCGTTGACAGGATTCCTTCTAACTTGTATTATAAATGAGCCTTAAGCAAGGCACATCTTGGCGATCGTGGAGAAGTGGTTAACTCAACGGATTGTGGCTCCGTCATT
>CAYMGC010000046.1:0-11511 GCA_964389885.1 uncultured Erysipelotrichaceae bacterium
AGAGTACAAGTCGAATAAATTAAATCGCCTCCCGCTTTGGTTTGGGCGGCTCCTGCTTCGAGAAGATTTTGTTGAAGGGGCAAGAGGGAATCAATATCATCGGGATTTAATCGCAACTTCATATCCGGTTTCCGTCCCAAAACCCCATATCCAGTACACGGGACATCGCAAATCACGACATCGTATTGCTCTTGGCCAGCTTGAGTGGAATCTTTAGCAATCGCTTGAATATGCTCTAAGCCCAAGCGTTTGGCATCGTTTTCGATCAATTTTGTGCGATGTTCATGCAAATCCTGTGCTTGAAAGAAGGCTTCATTGTTGGCCATTTCCGCCATGGCCATCGTTTTGGTTCCTGGAGCGGCACAAAGATCCAAGATATGTTGACCTGGTTTGGGATTGGCCCATTTGGCAATGCGATAGCTGCCTGGATCTTGGGCGGAAATTTTGCCTTCTACATATAAGGGTTCATGGGCAAAGTCATTTCCTTTATAAATATATAAGGGATCATCTTGCCAAATGCCTTGAAGTTTTTCAAGGCGAGGATGGGCATCCGCTTGTTCTTTAGAAAAACGCAACGGATTGATGCGTACCACCATGGGATACGTTTTGGTTGTGGCTTTCGCAAAGCCAAAGGCTTGTTTGGGCGAATATTGGGCAATCCATAAACGCAACAACCATTCAGGAAGGGATGTAGAAAGTGCTAGAGCTTGTACGGGATCAGAGGGATAACTCGGTTTTGGATTGTCGGCGACTTTACGCAAAATCGCATTGACAATGCCGCGAGCGCGCGGACCGGCCAATTTAGCCGCATCGTTAACAACCGCATAAGCTGGCACTTTATTTAAAAACAACAATTGATATACCGACATCGTTAACAAAATAGAGGTCGAAAGGCTCACTTTAGCGTTTGGATCCAAGTAGCGTTTCCAAATCGATTCACACAAGGCATAGTTTTGTAAAGTACCATAAAAAATATTGACTGCCAAGGCTCGATCTTGAGGTTCGACTTCTTGAAGGTGATTGCGTAAATACAAATTGGAGTAGGTTTTGTCTTTGACAACCGCAATGAGGGCATTCCAAACCCATTTTCGCATCATAATTGGACTTCCTTTCTCTATTGTTTGCGCCCAATTATTCTTCTATAGTCATAGGATGAACGTTGATATCCATTTTGCATTGGGCGGCGTGCTTCTCAAACCATAGAGCGCCTTGCCACAAAATTTCTTTGAGATGCTCATCATCTTTATCGCGCAACACCAAACGAAAGCGACTTTGTTTTTGGCGCATGCTAATCTCCACTGGCCCAAGAACATCCACTTGAGCTTGAAGAAAATGGCCTTGGAGTTCTAAGGCTTTTTGATAAGCACGAGTCGGATCATCATGACGAATGATGATGGAGGCTAAAAAGGTATAGGGGGGATATTGACCCGCGTGACGATAGCGCATTTCTTGGACAAAAAAATCCTTGTAGCGATGGGATTGGACGGCTTGTAAAACAAAATGTTGGGGATCAAAGGTTTGAATGAGAACTAGACCTTTTTCTTGTCCGCGTCCAGCCCGGCCAGCGGCTTGTTCACACAATTGATAAGTCCGCTCATTGGCCAAATAATCAGGGCGAGAAAGACTGGTATCAATGGATAAAATGCCACAAAGCGTAATGGCGTGATAGTCAAGGCCCTTAGCAATCATTTGGGTTCCCATTAAGATGTCCCCATGGTCTTCAAACTCCTTTAATAAGGTGCGATGACCATATTTCCCTTTGGTGGTATCGCGATCCATCCGCACAATGTTGGCTTTGGGAAACAGGGATTGGCTCTCTTCTTCTAAACGCTCAGTTCCTTGACCCATTTGTCCTAAGTGGCCCGTATGGCAATGCGGGCAGGTGGGCAAAACAGGATAGCGTCGTCCACACACGTGACAAACATAGGCTTCTTCTTGCTTATGATAGCTTAAAGCGACATTGCAATCTTCACAGCGGACATATTCATGGCAATTCTCGCAGCGCACCACGGGTAAATACCCCCGGCGATTGAGCAAAATCATCGTCTTTTGATGCTTGGTTAAACGATCTTCAATCGCTTGCACTAAAGGGGCTGAATAGTTACAAAACACTGGAACATAGCGCAAATCCACTAAACGAATGTGCGCATCTTCTCCCGCCGCTCGTCTTGGTAATTCAGCTAATCCATAAACCCCTTTTAAAGCGCGAGCATAGCTTTCTAAGCTTGGGGTAGCCGAGGCTAAAACAAGCTTACAGCCATGATAAGCGGCGCGAAATTGAGCCGCATCCCGCGCATGATAGCGTGGGGCGTTATCTTGTTTATAAGAACCATCGTGTTCTTCATCCATAATGATCAATCCCAAATGCTCAAGGGGAAGAAACACCGATTTGCGGGTACCAATGACAATACAGGGTCCCGCCTTTTTTACGTTATTCCATACCGACACCATCTCCGAGTCGGACAGGCGAGAATGACAAGCATACACATCGACATTAAAGCGGGCCGCAATACGCGCTTCCATCATAGGAGTAAGGGAAATTTCCGGGACTAAAATGAGTACCTGTTTGCCTTGATCGAGCGCTTCTTTGGCCAAATGAAAAAAAATCTCCGTTTTTCCCGATCCGGTAGCTCCATGCAAAAGAATGGTTTGTTGCTTAGCTTGACGAATGCTTTGAAGAGCATTTTGTTGCATGGTGTTGAGCGTTGGCCATTCTTGTTGAAGTTTTTTAGGAAGAGTACCAAAATTCAATACCCGTTTTTCTTTGCGCAAAAATCCTTTTTGAATGAGTGCTTGTAAACGATAAGCACTCGTTAATTCTCGAGCTTCCTTCAACCGCAAAGCAGGAGGAAACGCTTCATAGGTTTGGCGTAAAAGAGTGGAAAGATCTTCTAAATTTTTTGAAGACTCATTTTTGACGACCCAAAGTTCATAGGAAAAATCGGGATGATCCCGAAGCACATCTAATTTTTTAGGCAGCATGGTATGAATCAAAGACATCGTAGAAGAAATCGTTTCATACCCTAGCCAAGCCGCCAAATCGAGCTGTTCTTGGCTTAATATGGGCGTTTCATCCACAATTTTTTCAATGGGACGAATGGTAATTGAATCATCTTCTAAAGGTTGCCCTTCTTTAAGGACAATTCCCATTAATTTTTGACGGCCAAAAGGCACGAAAACCCGACAGCCAGGCTGAACGGGTTTGGAAGTGGAATACGTATAGGGTTTACAAAGAGCTAAATTGGCGTGTTCAACAAGAACTTCCACAAGAGCCATCTAGCGTGTTTCTCCAATCTTTTTAAAGTAATTTTTAAGGTTGGCATTTTCATCGCGTACCGGAATAAGCGAGCCATCTTTGGATGTGGCAATGACAGTAACCCCAGGTCCATGACCCGAAGTAAAGGAATCCGAATGAACCACCACACCAATCGTCATAGCGCCTTCTTTGTAATGGGCTCCATATTCACTATCATGATCGAGGATGGCGATGATGTCTCCAAATCGTAATTTGTCTACTCCAAAACGAGCATTCGCTTCTTTATCTTGAGTCATGATGTCATAATCACCAGTCATCATACTGGAAGCGCCTAGACCACTGCCCATTAAAAAGGAGGGCAATACCGTTACCACGGGAAAACGGACTTGACCATCTTCGTTGGCTTCTAATTCCATCGCTTCTAAAAGCTCCGGTGCTAAATTCATCCAAAAAATTCCAGGAGCTTCTTCCGTTTTTAAGCCTTGTCCTTTGGTGCGAATTAAGAAATTTTCGTTACCATCCATTAAATTCAAATCTTCAGGGGCAAACCAAGCCATCGTGTGTTCTACACCCCCATGCGTTCCGGTAACAAAGCCTTTGGCTCCTTTTGCGGGACCAGATAAGCAATATACCGGATTGCCAATGCAGGAATACATTTCCACCGCCGCATTTTGTCCATAATCGGGATTGGCCATGGATACTCCTGGTTCAACATGATCCCCTGCAATATTCATACAGGGATCTCCAATGGCATGAGAATACGTAATGCCTCCTGGCCCTACGGTAATACGCGCACGCCCATCAAATCCCCCTCGATAGCTTTTAATGGTAGGATGGTCAACTTTGGCATTCACCGCCATTTCCACCAATTGATCACTATTTATTTTCATTCAAAATCTTCCTTTCTTTTAAAATGATGATTGTGTTAAAGATTGTTTTCTTGGGCCGCCGTCCAAGCAAACGCAAAAACGGCCGCTGCGCTTACGGAATCCAATGCGTTGCGAAAGGGACGACCATAGGGAATATACAAATGATCTTGTGAAGCCAACAACAAGCGGGAAGACAGTCCACGCATCGCTCCTCCAATCGCTAACAATAAATTTTTTTCAAGCGTTACCTCAAAAAGGGGCTTGGCGCTATCATCTCTAGCCGCACAAACAATGGGTCGGTTTTGCTGGGCTGCAGCTTCAATAAGCTGTTCGTCTTGGGAAATGGCTATGATCTCTAAACGTTCCCAAGCGCCTGCGGAAGCACGCATTAAAATGGGAAGCGCATTTGACCAATCCCGTTGTTGTACGATCATTAAATTTGCTCCTGCGGCGTATAAAGTACGGGCAATGCTTCCTAGATTGTAAGGGTCTTCCACACCACTGACGTAAACGCAAAGCCCTTCAAAGGTATGTTCAGGGGTTAAAAGAGGGAGGCTTTCATACGCTTCTACCTTTAAAATCACACCGCCATTGTTTGGTGCGAGGTGTTGCATCTCTTCTTTAGTGGAAAAAGAGACCAAGATTCCTTGTTTTTTAGCGAGGGCAATAATATAACTAATTTCTTTGGTCCGTTTTTTGGGGTTCACAATGAGTTCTTGAATGGGACGTTTATGTTCTTCAAGAGCTGCTTTTACGGAAATGGTTCCGCTGAGTAGACATTCCATTCTATTCCATCCTTTTTGTTAGTTTGAACACGTTTTGAAAAATCCACTTGTGACGTATTATTAAAAAGCAGATTATCAAGAACAAATCGTGGCGAAAACTCGAAATAAAAGATCAAAACGTTGGCCTTTTGAGTAATTTCTTTAAAGTTTTTTCGTCTTTGTTTTTTGATGAAGTTAGAAAGTTCATATCAATAATGACTCATAAACTTGTTTGGTTATCAAAACGCGCTTTCTCTTTTTTCTATCCTAGATCTTTTTAAGCCTTGAAAAGGTCTAAAAGTCAGTATCGCAAAGATATAACCATTTTTAATATAACAAGTTCCTCTCTAGAGGAAATTAGCCTAGGGCTAATGGATACAGTACAGGAAGGAGTGGATTTTCCTCTCATGAGTCAACCGTATCCAATCCACGATGTATATGAAAATTGATTTTAAAAACAAAGTGCATCGAGACATCTTTATTCGTTCCATGTCCTTTGTGATTGCAATCATTGCCTTTTTGCTTCTGACAAGGATCAACGACATCATACGCTTTATTGGAAAATTAGGCTCCCTACTTTCCCCATTCTTGATTGGTTTTGGCTTAGCCTTTTTAATGAACGGCCCGATTGAGTGGCTTCAAAACCGTCTATTGGTCACGCATTTTTCCCAAAAACGCTGTCATCAACTGGCTACGGTGATTGTCGTGATTCTCTTTTTGTTATTCTTTGCTTTTGTAATGTGGGTGTTAGTGCCCTCTTTGTTGGATTCTTTACAAGTCTTTGTGGCCAACTTTTCAAGTTATGCTCGACGATTTGAAACCACTCTTGTAGAACTTGGCGAGCGCTATCATTTAGATATCAGCATGATTCTCAATGCATTTCAATCTTTGGATATTTCCACTACGATTAACAAGTGGTTGCAATCAAGTATGTTTAAAATGATGTCCTATTCCTATAATGTCATTCATTGGGCTTCCAACTTGGTCATTGCTTTAGCAGCTGCCATTTATATGATTTTGGACAAAAACAACTTGTTGCAAACCATGCGGGTCTTAATTTATTCCATTTTGGGCCAACGCGTGGGCAATTTCATTCAACTTTACGGAATGGATACCAAAAATATTTTCCAACAATATATTGTGGGAAACATCTTAGATTCTGTGGTAGTGGGCATTTGCACTTGGTTTGGATGTATTCTCTTTGGCTTTCCTTATGCGCCTATGATTGGTCTTATTGTAGGGATCACCAATATTATTCCCGTATTTGGTCCGTTTTTAGGGGCCATTCCCGTTATCTTTTTGTTGTTTATCATTAAACCCATGAACGCTTTAATCTTTGCGATCTTTATTTTGATTCTTCAACAACTAGACGGCAACGTTCTTAAACCCCTCATCTTAGGCGACAAACTCGGACTTTCTGGCTTTTGGATTTTGTTTTCAGTCACCATGGGCGGTGCCTTATTTGGTGTCTTAGGAATGTTCTTAGGCGTTCCCGTCTTTGCTCTTATTTATGAAGGAATCAAAGATTTAGCTACCTTGCAATTGCGAGAGCGGGGACTTCGTATTCCAACTTCCGCTTCGGTCAGCATGGATGAACTTCACAACTGAAGTTCTTTGATCCTTAAGATTCAAAACCATTTCTTTAAACTGTCTACTAGGCTTTATATAGGTAGACAGTTTTTTTCTGGTTTAAAATGACTTGACAAAAAGCGTTTGCACTTGTCTATACTTTGAACACTAAAACGAAATATTACGTGTCGAATACACGTCTTTCAAACGAAGAAAGGAAGTGATTTTGAAATGGAACTTTTTCTCGATGGCTTTCTTGATGCCATTCATGATACCTGGCAAATGTTGCCTATGTTGTACATTATGTATTGGTTACTTGGCCTTTTAGACCAACACCAATCCATCAGTGATCAAGCTTTTTTACGCTTACGCAAGTATGGCCCCCTCTTTGGGGCTTTGCTGGGCCTGTTGCCTCAATGTGGCTTTGCAGTATTGGCGGCAATTTTATACGTTAGCCGTATGATTTCATTGGGAACGCTGGTGGCGGTGTTTATTGCCACAAGCGATGAAGCCATTCCAGTAATGATCGCCAATCCTGGCCTCATTCCTTCTCTTGGCCTTTTGTTGGTAGGCAAGTTTATCTTAGCGATGATGGTGGGATTTGTTATTGACTATGTAGTAGACCGCCACCAAAATTTAGCTGAGCTTTCTACAAGCCAAGAAGAAAAGATTGAAGAAGAAAGCGAGCAGGAAGTGAGTGAACTGGAAAGTCAAAATAGCGCTAGTTGTGTATGTTGTAACCCTGCTTATCCTTTATGGCTCAATGCGTTGTTTCAAAGTTTAAAAATTTATAGCTTTATTTTCCTCGTAACTTTGGTCTTAAATTGGGTTACGATGGGAATTGGTGAAGAGACATTGGCTGCTTTTTTGCAGTCAAGCAAAGCTTTTCAGCCAATATTGGCCGCTTTATTTGGCTTTATTCCCAATTGTGCTGCTACGGTTGTGCTTTGTGAATTGTATGCGGCTCATGCGTTAACTTTTGGCTCTCTTTTAGCCGGACTCTCCACCAATGCAGGTCTTGGTTTAGTGGCCTTATTTCAATACGATTCCAATCGTAAAACTCTTTGGAAAGTTATTCTTTGGCTTTTTATTCCCGCTGTTTTGGCTGGATATGCTTTACAACTTTTGCCTTTATGGCTTGGTTGGGCTTGGGTTTAATAAAAAAGAAAAGCACTGCTAAAAATTCTTACTGGGTAAGAAAGAAAAGCAGTGCTTTTTTGTGTTTAATGAGCGTTATTCGTCCATCGTTTCAAAGCCATCTTCTAAATCAACTACGGAATCGATTTCTTTAGGAGATAAGGAAGGGTCTAAATCACTATCTTGAGATACCTCTTCCATTTCTTCTCCGATAAATAAGAGAGCTTTTAACTTTTCAAAACAAAGAGCGCGAAGATTTTTTAGATCCACTTTGGTTTTGCTCGTGGTCTTCTCACTTTTTTGAACGGTTTTCTTTTGGGAGAGAGCTTTTTCTGTTTCCTCGTAGCCGACAAATTTTGTCCCTTCTTTGGGAATGGCATAGGTCACATCGCCATAAAGCGTACGAATATCACTAGAACTCAATCGTAAAGTTCGATAATCCGCGATGGCTTCATCCCAATTGGAATTGGAAATTCCATCCAAGTTGCCTTCTTGAATTGTCAGTAAATCTTTTTCGGCATCGTAATCAAGCACAATACCGACGTGGTTGTGGGCTACATCGGAAGAGAACACCGCCCCCGACGCAGGAGTTTTGGACAGCGTAAACTTATCTCCATGGGCTTGTAACAATTGAGAAACACAATCGTAGCCATTGCCACTAAAGCCTGGTGAAAAGCCGTACAAGTCATAAAACCGACCCCAAGCAAACCAAGTACATTGGCCCCATAAGAGCGGAGTATTGTAAGGAGAAGCTGCCTTTTTCCACGCAAAGGAATCTTCGTAATTGGGCAACAACGAAATAATGCCCATGTTGGCAATTTTTAAGCGGCGGTTTTGGCTCGTGGTCAATTGTCGAACAGTGATGGATTGAGACAAAGTTGGAGTAGAAACCGTAGGCGCGGAAGCCCAAGAATCTACAATTACTTGATCAGCCGGACTTGTGATATTGGTATCGGGCAATAAAGGATTAGCTGGTGCTGGAACAATGATCGAAGGATTAAAGTCTGGCATCGCATCAAAATCCAAATCTTTATCACTCACATCCACAATGACTGGATCCATTTGCGTTGGATCTTTGGAAGAAGTTGATGGATCTGGTTCAGGATTGACATCGTCTTCTGTGGGTAAAGGGGGCAAATCAGGAATAGACGGATCGTTTTCGTCCATCTCTTCCATTCCTTCCGGAATGCCTTGAATATTCGCCTCGTCTTGTGGACGCCCTTCCGCCGAAACATCATCGGAATCTTTAAAGTTTTGGGGATTTTGGTTCAATTCATCTTTGGCTAAAACTGGCAAAGCCGCTATAGCTACATCGGGCAATGGGCCAATGCCAAGACCAGGATAGACTCCTTCAAACAGCGAAGAAGCATCGGGTTGTTTTAAATAGTCAAAGATAGAAAAAGGTTTTGACGGAATAGGAGCCAAATCTGTTTCTTCTTCCATCATGGAAAACGAAAAAGAAGACGAAGAATCTTGAATCTCTGGCTCAGGGGTTTCTTCTTGGACTACGACAGGTGGGGTAGGAATGGTTTCCTTTTGTACGGCTTGATTTGAAGCGGGTGTTTCTTGGCTTTGAGGGGAGTCTTCCTGTGGACTTTCGGTTAAGCTGGCTGGTTCTTCGCTGGGCATTTCTTCCATCGAAGAATCAACCAAAGGTTCTATTCCCTCAATAGGCGTTTCTATAATGGGTTCAATGGTTTGAATGGGCAAAGGTTGGGTAGAAACAGGCTCAGTGGAGGCTGGCTCATGGCTTTCTTCAAACGAAGGCGTTTCACTTTCTTCTTGGCTAGAAGAAGTAGAAGAGCCAAGAAAATCATTTGGATCTTCACTCAACCAAGCCGTTAAACGGCCATCGAGTTGTGTTTCTTCAATGATAATAGTAGCGGTAGGACTTAAAGTTCCCTCCGCTGGTTCAAGATTTTCTTCAATAGGGGCAATAGACTGAGAAGAAACAATACTAGCTGGTTCAGGTTCAGCTATTACAAAATCAGAATTAGAAGAGTCTTCACTTGGCATTTCAACAGAAGAACTTGAGGAATCCTGAGTTGAACTTAACCCTTCCACATGTTTAAAAGGAGTCTCACTTGAGTCCTTTGACTCTTCTTGAAACGCTTGACTGGGTTGATGGGACGCTTCCTGATCGTCTGAAGAGGCCAAAGACGGCTCTTGATTTTTTACTGGATTCGAGACCACAGCAGGCATGGTCTTTTTAACAATGGAAGGTTGACTTTGGGAAGAGGAGTCCATTTGATGGGACGCTTCCAATAAAGACACCAAGGGATCTTGTACAGGAGAGGCAGAAAGCGATTTAGGCGCAGGGGCATCCGTATTTTTGGGCCAAGAAGCCGCTTGTGGTTGATACACCGGAAATTGCGTGTCAAATTGACGAATGATCGCAATTGTCGTTAAAAGAGGACCAAGTTCAATTTCACTGGGTTGCAAACTGTCTAAAAAGTCTAAGGCCTCAAGAGCCTCCTGACGCAATTTCTCTAAATCTTGTCCTTCTTTTTCTTGAAGAGCGACTTGATAAAATGTTAAACATTCAAGAACCGCTTGTGTACCCAAAGAAGGAATTGGATTGGATCGTGATAAAGCAGAAAGCTGGTTGGATCCATCCTGCGAATGGCTCGCTGCTTGAATAAAGGTAAGAGGGGTACTTTGGAAAACGAGAGCCGTAGCTAAAAGCGTAGTCGTCCCTTTCGCAAATTTTTTCACAACAGCTTCCTTTCTAAAACACCTCGAAAAAGAGTTTTTGAGGAGGTAGGTTTAGTATATCATTCAAGATACACCCGACAAAAAGGGGATCGCCTATCCGGTGCTTCATATATCCCTCAATTTGTCATCTCTTTTTCCGAATCTCTATCTCTTTTTTTTCGGTTTAAAACCAATAACTTTCATTTGTTATTTCTTTAAATGATGGAAAAAGTATCTAAATATTACACAATTAATTTTATTATCGTAAAATTTTGAATTCCAATTTTATTTTAACAAAGCCCCAAAAAAAGAAAATGTCTTTTCGAAATTTGGAAAAAATGGCTAAACGTTCGCTAAAAAAAGATTTTAAGCTTGTATCCTTTGATGATAGCGCTGGCGAAAATACATTAAGATGCGAAAGCTAAGAATATCTTTCCATTGTTCGATTAAAATCGGATCCTCTAACCATGGCCAATACTTTGATTTGTAAAACCATGTCTTTCGTTTCAGCTTTTTGAAAAATTCCTTTAGAAGATGAGATTAAATAGGAGATTGGATTTCTTTTTCTTTAAAAAAATTATCTTATCTTTTTCAAATATCATGATGACAAAAAGAATTCAAAACAAAAAATGGAATTAAAAATTCCATAAAATTAGAATTCTACAAATTGAAGAAGAGGATCGATATAATTCTTTTTAGCTAAAGTATAAGAAGAGCCAATCATTTTGATCATAAGCTCATCCTCTTGGGTTTTATTTTTCTTGCTACGCAAAGCAGTTAAAAGTCCTTTCATTGCCATCTTAGAAGCCAAGCCCATCTTGGCATAATTCAATCCTCCAGGAAAATAAAATCGTTTAATCAACTTTTCGTCTTCCCCTTGAAATCCATCTTCTAATGCTTTTTTTATCTCCTTACTTGGAACTGGAGCAGCTCCAGTACAAAAGACAACTAATTTTTTATCTTTCCATTGAGAGGCCATTTTCTTAAACCAGTCAATTTTTTGAATTTTTCCAGCACAAGCCCAACTACCAAAAATAATGGCTTCATAAGAAGTAAAGTCATACTTTTTAGCCTCTTGAAAGGAAATATACGGAGCATGCAAATCTTGAGCAATCCACTGCGCATATTGCTCAGTAAAACCAGTTCGAGAATTGTAAATAACGATAGATTTCATGAAAAACTTCCTTTCTTTTTCTTCTTATATAGTCCTAATATAGCAGAT
>CAYMGC010000047.1:0-11442 GCA_964389885.1 uncultured Erysipelotrichaceae bacterium
CCCCATTTCCACATTAGGGCTTAGCTCTTTTTCATGTTTTAAGGGAAAACTTCATTTGGCAGAACAAACGAAGTCCAAACAGCCCCATAACTTCCATCTTTTAAGAAGAGGCAGACATCTCTTAAAGAGAGATAAATGGATAGCCGTTATAAAAGCTTGATAAAGTAATTTTAAAATTTGAAATCTCTACTCATTTTCGGCATCAACAGCTCCTTCGGAATCAGAATTATCGTCTTCAACAAGTGGAGTTGGATGCTGAGCCAAGTACTCTTTACGTTCTTGAATGAGTTGGGTTAATTCATCTAAAGATCTTACATCTTTTGTCGCTTGGACAAAACTTTTTGCCAGATCATACGCAGCAGAATCTGACAAACTTTCTTCCATATATTCCGATTGAGAAATAATAGGTTGGAAAACGCGAGTAAGAGCATTTTTATGGTAACTAACCCCTGCTACTTCAATAAATCCTGTAGCCTGCAATTTCTTTAAAACGATTTGAATCGTATTGCGGCTTAAATCAGGAGAAGCCATCAAAATGTCAAACGCCGACATGGGTTTACTGCTTTTCCAAAGCACATTCATGATTTGGGTTTCGCGTTTGGTCAATCCAACATTTTTCATTGCGAATCGCAATCCTCCTTCTTAATAATCATGAGTTCTCTTTTTAAAGCTTTTTATAAATCATCTACCATCATCATTGTAGTCAGAAATAGTCAGCTTAACAATACTTACACCCACCGCACCTTAAAATGGGCCGAAAAATAGGGACTTATTAAGTTTAGACTATCTTAAAAAAGACCTATTTTCCCCCTATCTTTAGGATGATTTTCAAGGAGGCTATATCACATCAATATAAATTAAAAACTATAGTATAAAATAACTTTATTCATTTTCTTTAGCCTTTTGTGTGCTTGTTTGTGGTTCTGATAAAATAGGAGCTAACAAAATTTTTCCGGTTCCTTTATAGGTATTCACTAGTCCCTCTTTACTCAAAGTAGAGGCAATGACTCCTTTGCCCGCATTATCTACTGTAAATTCAAGACTTTTTGACCAAGCAATAGCAAAATTACCATCCACTTTAAGCGTATCGTTTTCGAGTTCAATCAGAACAAGTGCTTCCTTGGCGCAAGGCAACCGTAAAGCGGCAATTCCTTTTCCTGCTAAAGTCATCGAGAAAAGACCTTCATTTCCTAACATTGCGGAAGAGGCAGTTGTTCGCATAATAGTGCTTTGATCAACATCATTCGTACAAGCTAAAAATAAGCTAGAGTCCAAAACCATTCCCTCTGCCCATTTTTGATGCAAGTCCACTAATAAAATATCTCCATCGATAGGTTCTAAGACAATGGTGCCATTTCCAGAAAAACAAGAGGCATTCAAGGATTGACCAGTCATTTTGCCACGAACTTTTTTATTGAAATAGCCAAGTAAACCTTTATTATCGGCGCTTAGTTGGCAGTCACCGACCATCCATTGCATCATTCCTTCAGCAATGAGTACGCTTGCCCCCCCTAAATTACAAATGAGCTGGCGTTTTTTCAAACCACTCATGCTTTCGAAGTAATTTTTAATAGGATTATCTTGTTCAAGATCTAAATTTTGTTGATGGGTAATTACAGTAAAAGGACCTAGCTCAGAACTTACTTCGACATTCGCACTGCTTTTTAAATTGTAAATTCGGTACATTGTCTCCATCCCTTCTTGAAAAACCATTCGAAAAAATCCCTATTTTCTCTTAAAAAACTTAGGACTCTTCTAACTTTAATATTATTATAGCGATTCCCAGGTCCTTCTTTTAGACAAGCCAAGTGCGAAAAAAGGGAAAAAATAGAGAGCCGAATTGTTTAAAAATTCACTTTTATCCTCTATTTTTCCCTTTAAAGAAAGATTAAAAAAGAGGGATTCCAATGGCTTGGTCTCCCTCTTTTTTTAGATTTAGGATTCAATTCCCGTTACGGCATATCCGGCATTGGTTACGGCTTTAGCTAAAGCGCGAACATCGAGTTGATCTCCTTCAACAGTCGCTTGGCCTTTATCTAAATCCACTGTCGCATTTTGAACGCCTTCTACAGCATTTAAAGCTTTTTCTACCCGTGCTTTGCAATGATTGCAACTCATTCCAGCAACATCTAAAATCATAAATTTTCTCCTTTCGGACAACATTTTACGCGGCAAGACAATGCTTGCTAGTGTTGTTGTACTCCAAAGTCTTTCTGTTCTTCAAGCCGTTTACTTTTTATTTTTTCTTTCCTTTTAAGATGAAAAATAACCTCACTTAAAAAAAGGAGTGTAGGCCTTTTTAAGCTAAGGCTAAACCAGCTTGTTCCATTTTCTCTTTTAATCCAACATCATCTAAATCAGGTCCACAAATTTGAAAAGATAAAGTTGGTTCATCGACCATAATCCAGCGAATCCCATTGCTTTTTAAAGCTTCAAGAAGCTTTTCTAAAAAAGCTTGATCAATTTTGGTTAAAGCCTCTTCTTTTAAAGCAAATTTTGAACACACTTGTAAAGAAGGGACTTCATAACCAGCTTGTTGAATGGCTTGGATACAAGGAGCCGTACTAATTGTGGCATTTCCTTCAAGATAGGCTGTGTTCGATGGTAAATTTACCTCCACCGTGTCAACTCCTGAGACGTCTTGGAGCGCTTCTTGAACATGATGTTGACAATTAGCACAGCTCATTCCCTCTACTTCAAAGATTACTTTACGCGTAGGAGCTAAAATAACTTCTTGTTGAGAACTCCATTGATGCAAAATAGGAAGAAGAATTTCTCGATTAAGATTTTCGCCATATACCGCAATTTGATGAGTAGCTAAATTTACCAACAACCAAGAGGCCCCAACTTTCTCCATAAGAGTTTCAAATAACGTTTTCCAATCTAGATGGGCATCAATTATTTGATTTGTACTAAAAGGCCAAGGAAGCTCTACGGAGGTATTGGTGTTCACTGTCGTATAGCCTTCTTCCTTTATCGCTCCCGTCAAAATTTCTTGGGAAATGAAATTCTTACTTTGTACGTAAGCATAATTTGGAGTTAAAGAAACTTCCACTTTTTTTACTCCAGGAATCATAAACAAAGCAAGAGTAACCTGATTTTGATCATTGGCCTCACTCATTCCATTTACTGCAAATAAGGCTAAGTCCTTAACTTCATCGACTTTCTTGGATTTTTCTTGATTTTCCTTTTCCGTTTTAGAAATATTATTTTCTTCTTGAAGGTGCGGAGTCCAAGTTGGAATCGTAAGACTTTCACTATTTGGATCCACAAGGACTTTCGTTTGTAATGATGTGGAACTTTGTGCTTGTTTTTGGTCTTTGGCTAAATCCTGATCCACTTGCGTTGGTTTAAAGAAGCGTAACCGCAAAGCGTTCAAACAAACCGTAACGGAAGATAAAGACATCGCTGCGGCCCCAATCATCGGATTAAGCAAAGCGTTTGAAGCAGTTGCGCCATGACCCATAAGAGTTAAAGCCAAATATACAAGTCCCATGGCAAAGGGAATTCCTAATACATTGTAGAAAAAAGCCCAGAAGAGATTTTCTTTGATGTTACGAATCGTAGACTTGGATAAATCAATGGCTGTGACCACATCGAGCAAGTTATCTTTCATTAAGACTACATCTGCTGCATCGATCGCAATATCCGTTCCAGCTCCAATTGCAATACCAACATCGGCCCGCATTAAAGCAGGGGCATCGTTAATTCCATCGCCAACCATGACCACTTTACGACCCCGCTCTTCTAATTCCCGGACTACAGATTCTTTATCCGTAGGCAAAACATCGGAAATCACATCGGATAGATCCAATCCTTTGGCAATGGCTTGAGCCGTTTGGGCGTTATCTCCAGTCAACATGATGACTTCAATATCTTTTTTACGTAAAAGAGATATGGCTTGTTTAGAGGTTTCACGTACTTCATCGGCTACAAAGATCAGACCTTTTAATTGGCCATTGATGGCAATGTATAAAGGGGTAGCTCCTTGTTTAGCCCCCTCTTGAGCTTGCTCTTGGACCAATTCACTTACAAAAATATTTTTTTCTTTCATGAAGGCTTGATTTCCAGCCAAGATAGCTTCTTGTCCCACTTTAGCTTGTAAGCCTCGACCACCAAAAGCTTCAAAATCCTTCATCTCTAATAAAGGAAGTTGCAATTCTTTGGCTTTATCTACGATCGCTTGACCAAGTGGATGTTGCGAGCCAGATTCTGCACTCGCCACGACTTGTAAGAATTTGTTGACTTGATTGGCTTCTTTTTGAGAGGGATCCGCTTTTGAAGTAAAAAGTGTAACCCCAATCACTGCAGGTTTTCCCTTAGTGATCGTACCTGTTTTATCCAATACTACTGTATTGATATAAGCAAGAGTTTCTAAAGCGGAAGCAGATTTAACTAAAATTCCATTTTGAGCAGCTTTTCCCGTGGCTACCATAATAGCCAGCGGAGTAGCTAAACCTAAAGCACAAGGACAAGAAATAACTAAAACAGAAACAGCACAATTGGTCGCAAAGGCAAATCCCTTGCCCGCGATCATCCAACCAATAAAAGTCAAAATAGCTAAACCAATGACCATCGGAACAAAAATTCCCGATACTTTATCGGCTAAACGAGCAATTGGGGCTTTCGAATTTCCCGCCTCATCCACTAGAGCAATGATTTTGGCTAAAGTGGTATCATTTCCTACCTTGGTTGCTTCAAAAATAAAGGATCCATTCACGTTTGTAGAAGCAGACATCACCGTATCGCCCACCACTTTTTCCACTGGAATGGATTCTCCCGTTAAAGCCGCTTGATCCAGAGTTCCACTTCCAGAGCGGATAATTCCATCTACTGGAATCGAGGATCCAGGTACAATTCGAATCAAATCTCCAGCTTTCACCTGATCAATGGGAACTTCTACAAAGTCTTCTTGGCGCTTAACCATGGCTGTTTTAGGCGCTAATTTAACCAGACTCGCTAAAGCATCTCCTGTTTTCGTTTTAGAACGGGCTTCCAAATATTTACCAAGAGAAACCAAAGTCACAATTGTAGCCGCACTTTCAAAGTACAACATATCCATGGAGGAATGAATCATCATATGATCCATGATTCCATACCCATAGGCCATACGCAAAAGACCGTACAATCCATAGACAAAAGAGACGGAAGAACCAATGGCTACTAATGAATCCATATTTGGATTACGCTTCCATAAAGCTTTAAATCCATGAATAAAGAAATCTTTTTGAATAAACAAGATGATGGTAGAAAGGAACAATTGAATAACTCCATTGACCATCATCCATTCCATATCCATTAAAAAAGAGAAAATGCCAAGCATTGGTAACATGGAAAAGCACATTAAAATCACCAATAAAATAAGTGAACTCGTTAAGACACGCTTTTTATGCTCCATTTCCTCTTTCATTCGTTTAGCTCGACGATTGTATTCACTTGCTGCACTCATTGCTTCAGAACTAGAATTGATCTGACTGGCTTGTAAAGCAGCTTCGTAACCAGCCTGTTCTACCGCTTTTACAATGGTTTCAGGATTGGTTTTGGCCGGATCATATTCCACTTTCATCGTATTTGAAAGCAATGAGACATCGACTCCATCGACTCCATCAACCTTTTTTACGCCGCGTTCTACGGCAGCTTGGCAAGCCGCACAGGTCATTCCATATACATCGAAAGTTTGTTTTTCCATACTCTATTTCTACCACTTCCTTTCTTAAGAAATTTTATACTTAGAAATCTAAAAATATGTTGGAAATACGCTTAGGATTAGAATCATATTTCGTGTTCACTCAATTTCAAAAATTAGAAGATTCAGTCTTCTTTATCTACATTACACACTTTGTCAAGAGTTCTTTAAAAGAAATTTATCAAGATAAGAACTTATTTTCCAATCTTTTAGAAAACAAAAAGCCGATAAATCAATTTAAGATTTATCAGCTTATTTTTTTTTAGCGAGCGTTAGAATTCACAATTTTAACGCGACTCCAATAATCTGCAATGGCTTTACGTGTTTTTTCGTTGTATTCAAATACTTCGTCTTGCTCATAGCCAACACGAGGTAAATAAGAGGAAATTCCATCAAACTCACCTTGAGCTAATTCATTTTCCACTTCTTCATTGGTAGCAGTATATCCAACGTAAAGGGAATTTAGCATTTGAGCTTCATAGGAAGCAGCATAGTTAATAAAAGCATAAGCTAAATCCTCATTGGCCACTGTTTTAGGAATACACATCGCATCCACCCAGACGTTGGTTCCTTCATTAGGTAAGAAGTAATCCATTTGATCATTTTCATCAATAATATAGGTAGCATCTCCAGAATAGACTAATCCTAAGGCTTTACGCGCATTGGCCATATTATCGATGATTTCATCCGTAACAATTTCTGGTTCCATAGTTTGCACACTCTTTACCAGCCAATCGTAGGCTTCTTTAAGTTGATCAGGATCTTCTGTATTCATCGAATAGCCAAGACTTTTTAAAGCCGTCATGAATTGATCTCTCTCGGAATCATATAAATAAATGTCGCCTTTAAAATCCTCATCTAAGAAGATACTCCAGCCTTCTTTTTCTAAAGTATCCAAATCCACTTTTTCGGTATCGTATACAATTCCCACCGTTCCCCAGAAATAAGGAACAGAGTATTGATTTTCTGGATCATAGGCTAAATCTAAAACCGCTTCATCCAATTGAACCAGCGCTTCATCCACTTTACTTGGATCCAATTTGAGCAATAAATCTTCTTCAATGAGACGCTGAACCATATAATCCGAAGGAATCAAAACATCAAAAGATTCGTTGTTGGCCACTTTGATATACATTTGCTCATTTGAGTCAAAGTTATCCATAACCACCTTGGCTCCTGTTTCCTCTTCAAAATTAGCAATCATTTCATCTGAAATGTATTCGCCAGGTAAATAAATATGGAGAGTTTGACCGGCAAAGGGATGTTCGCTTGGTCTTGAGCGGAAAAAGAAGAAGCAGCCTACAATTCCAATTGCCAAGATTAAAGCCCCAATCAGTATATTTCGTGGGGTATGGTTTTTGGGTTTTGGGATATAATTGGGATCTTTCTCCCGCTCCTCTTGTCGCTTTTTTAAAATAGGAGGAATGACATTCATTAAAATCATTCCAATGGTAATCAGTAAAACTAAAATAGTAGAAATAGCATTAATAGAAGGATTGACCCTTTTGGCCATGGTATAAACCAAAATGGATAAATTTTTTACTCCATTTCCTGTTGCAAAGTAAGAAATGATAAAGTCATCAAAGCTCATGGTAAAGGCAATGAGCGCTCCCGAGACAATACCTGGCATTATTTCTGGAACAATGACTTTCGTAAGCGTTTGAAAAGGAGTGGCGCCTAAATCCATAGCCGCATCGGCCAAGTTGGGGTCGAGTTGGCGAAGCTTTGGAGTAATCGAAAGCATCACATACGGAATACAAAAAGCAATATGGGCTAAAAGTAAGGTTATAAAGCCCCGTTCAATATGAAAGGTAATGAATAGTAACATCAAACCAATCGCTGTGACGATATCCGGATTCATCATTGGCAAGTCATTGATTTGATTGACATAATTTTTGACCAACTTTTTCGAATAGCTTAAACCAATAGCACTGAGCGTTCCAATAATAGTGGCAATAATCGTCGCTAAAACCGCAATGGCAATGGTGATATAAAGCGAATTCATCATGTCGTGCGATTGCAACATCTGTTGATACCACCGTAAGGAAAACCCGGTAAAATTGGTGAGCGATTTAGAGCTATTGAAGGAGAAGATCACCATGAACAAGATCGGAACATAAAAGAAGATCATTGCAAGCCAGGTGATCGTGGCTCCAATGGGTCTTTTTTTCTTGGTCATGCCGCTTTTTCCTCCCGTGCTGCTTTACGATCGGCTTTACGCACTAAGCCCATCAAAAGCATCATAATCATCGCCATAATGACGGAGATGGCTGAACCAAAGTTCCATTCCCCAACGGTGATAAATTGATTTTCGATGACGTTACCAATTAAGAACCAGCTTCCCCCTCCGAGTAATTTTGGAATAAAGAAGGCTGAAATAGCTGGTAAAAATACCAACGTAATTCCCGAAATGACACCTGGAATGGATAAAGGAAATACCACGCGCCAAAAAGTTTGAAAAGGAGAAGCTCCTAAATCATTGGCGGCTTCAATCAAAGAGGGATCAAGCTTAGTGAGGGAGGTATAAATTTGTAAAATCATATAGGGTAAATAGTTATACACCATCCCAATCAATACCGCCGCTTCGGTATATAAGATTTCTACATTTTGGAAGCCGAACCAACTTAAGAAAATAGAGACAGGCCCTCCTTTGGATAAAATACCAATCCAAGCATAGGTTCGAACAAGCATATTGATCCACATCGGAATTGTAATGAATAAAATGAGCTGACCCTGTTTTTTAGGGGAACACCGACTAATCCAATAGGCGATAGGATAACCAATTAATAAACACAAAGCGGTGGTCTTAAGCGCAATAAATAAAGAACGCCAAAGGATCAACAAGAAATCTTTATCGGTAAAAAAGCGAATATAGTTATCTAACGTAAAGCGAAATGTTGTGACTTCGTTGCCTGGTTGAATAAGGGAATAAAAGACAATCAACAACATCGGTAACAGCAACATGATCGTTCCCCATATGAGATAGGGAATGACTAAACGTCTCCACGTCTTCATGAAATGAAATCCTCTTTTTCCATAACATGGATATCTTCAGGCTGAAAGTTTAGCCCCACTTCAGCCCCTTCTTTGACCATGGCAGTGGTATGAACTTTAAATTCACGCCCTGTTGTCCAAAAGGTAACTGGATAGGTGCCAGCTTCGATGGTATCGGGATCAAAATCATAAGTTACTGTCAGATTGACACTTTCATCTTCATTATCCAGTTTCCAACCTTGTGCATTCGCCCAAATCTTTAAATCTGTATCCAAAGCTCTAGCTTCTTTAATTTCATTTTTCGATTTAAAGAAATCAAAGGCCGATACTCCTTCATTTTTCTTTGTATTTTTGACCACATTTTGGTCAATAACTTGAATGGTTTTGGTAATGGATAAGCCATCTCGAGTGGTAAAGGTAATGGGATAGGCACCAAGTTTCTTTTCTAAATCGGTTTCGACTTTTTCAATGGAGAGCTGTTCATCGGTTTCGTCATCCCAAGCTTGCGCTTCCGCTCTGGCAATGAGTTCCTTTTCTTCCATTCCATCCATATCTTCTAAATCCACATAAAAGCTATTGGCCGAAATATGAGTATGCCCCTCATCTTTTTGGTTGGCACTTTCTTCGGTAACATGCATCTGTACAGTAACGTGCGTACCCGGGACGGTTTCGACAATCACTTCATTAAGCATTCCTTTAAAAAGAACGCTTTCCACTGTTCCATTGAGTTTTCCTTGGCCATAAGGAACCAATTCAATATCCTCTGGTCGAATGACCACATCGACTGGCTCATTGGGTCGGAACCCTTTATCCACACATTCAAAATCACTTTCATCAAAGCGGACAAGTTCGTCTTGAATCATATGGCCAGGAATAATGTTGGATTCTCCAATAAAGTTCGCTACATAGGCGTTAACTGGCTCATTGTAAATTTCAACTGGTGAGCCAATTTGTTGAATTTCGCCTTCTTTCATGATGACGATTTTATCCGACATCGTGAGCGCTTCTTCTTGATCATGGGTGACGAAGATAAAAGTAATTCCCACTTCTTGTTGGATTCGTTTCAATTCGTACTGCATCTCTTTTCGCAATTTTAAGTCCAAAGCCCCCAGTGGTTCATCCAATAACAAAACACTTGGTTCGTTAACTAAGGCTCGAGCAATGGCAACACGCTGTTGCTGTCCACCGGAAAGCTGTGTAATCTCCCGTTTTTCATAGCCTTCTAATCCGATTAAACGAAGCATTCGCATTACACGTTGATCAATAATATCCTTGGATACTTTTTTAATGCGAAGACCAAACGCAATGTTGTCATAGACGTTCATATTGGGAAAAAGGGCATACTTTTGAAAGACGGTGTTCAATTCGCGTTTATAAGGGGGTAATTGAGAAATTTCTTTTCCTTCAATGAGAATTTCCCCTTCATCTTGTTCTAAAAATCCACCAAGAATCCGCAAAAGCGTGGTTTTTCCACACCCAGAGGGGCCAAGCAAGGTGACAAATTCATTTTCATTAATGTCCAAATTGATTCCTTTTAAAATGATTTGGTCATCAAAGCTTTTTTGAATGTTTCGAAACTGAATCAGCTTCTTCTTTTCTTGTTCTTCCATCTCGTATCCTTTCTAAAACACTGGAGGATTTGAAATCCAAAGCACTTCCGCAAGCGTTTTTCCCACATTGTATAGGGTGTGACTTCTCGATCCATCCAAGTAAAAGGTTTCCCCTTTACTCACTAAAAAGCTTGGGCCATTTTCAAGCTTTAGTCGAATCGTTCCCTTTAATACAAAGCCAAATTCTTCCCCCTCATGATTTTCAATTTCCATAGACTTTCCGTGAACAGGAAGTTTTAAGAGAATGGGTTCCATTTGGTTTTTTTGGGCATTGGGGACAATCCAACAAATAGTGTGATCTAATTTTTCATCCCAAAAGAAATCATCTTTAGTAAAGACAATTTTTTCATCGCTTTCCTCTTTAAAAAATTCGGCTAAGCTTGTACCCAGCACATTTAAAATATCGGAAAGAGTGGCGATGGAAGGCGAAGCTAAATTGCGTTCAATTTGAGATAAAAATCCTTTACTTAGTTCACTGCGACTAGCGAGTTCTTCAAGCGTCAAGCCGTTTGTTTTTCGCAGTTTGCGAATCTTGGCTCCAATATCCATATTCGCCTCCGTTTAGTATTTGTAAACAACAAGTTCGCATTAAATAAACTCATCACATATTATGGGGAAATTTAACGTGTTATTCAATGGCAATTGCGGGGATTTAAAAGGAGATTGTAGAGGAGGAGCAATTTTTTCCAAAATTATCCTGAATTATGTAAAATATCCAAGAAAATGGGAAAAGACTTAAAATAGACTTTTTAAGAGAAAAAGGAAAGAAAGGTCTTAGACTACGAATTTCGTAACCATTTTTACCTTCGAAGGAGGCGGATTTATATATGGGAAATACGACAATTTGGATCAGTATATTACGAGGAATGGTAATTGGAGTGGCCAATATCATTCCAGGCGTTTCAGGAGGAACCATGATGGTTTCAATGGGTATTTATGATCAGCTCATTCACGCTGTAACGCATTTATTTTCAGATTTTAAAAAATCTCTTCAGTTTTTATGGCCTATTGCCCTAGGCATTGTATTGGCTTTAGCTATTTTGGCTAAATTGTTTGATTACTTGCTTTTAAATTGGCCCATTCCAACCAATATGGCCTTTTGTGGCTTAATTTTAGGATCATTGCCACCCATTTTTAATCAAGTAAAAGGAA
>CAYMGC010000048.1:0-11321 GCA_964389885.1 uncultured Erysipelotrichaceae bacterium
TTTCAACGTTTGTTGAAGTAGGGTTTTTTTATTTATGGATTTTCTCTTTCTACTAAGGGAGCAATGCCATTTTCTAAAATTTCCATTACAGCAAGAGTTTGTTCTGGACGAACTTTTAAAGGTTGACCTAAAAGGATCGCCTCGTATAAATCATCATAAACTCGGGAATAATCCCCCACTTCACTGACTATGGGTTGTGTTGGTTTATTTCGTAAAATTAATTGGCCATAATCCTCTTCTCGATCCACACCAAATCCTGGGGTGTCAGGCATTTCAAAACGCTTTAAAAATTCTTCTTGGCGATCTTCTGTTTGTTTGACAAAGCTTCCATTACGTCCCGTTAAAATAAAGCGTGGTCTTTTGTTCACTCGGTAATAGCTACTTTTTACTGAAACTTTGAGGTTTCCATAAAATAGATCGATATCAAAATAATCGTTCATTCGACCCTTTCCATTGAGTTGACGTACATCGTAGACTACTCGATCAGGAGTTCCGAATAAGCTAACCACTTGATCAATGGTGTGCGAGCCGTGACCGAATAAGAAAGAATTTTCTTTAGAGAATTCCTTGGTTTGATCGGGAACCTCTGGTCGATCGTAATCGTAGGCCATCTCAATTTCCAAAAGATCTCCAAGTATTCCCTCTTCGATTATTTTTTTGGTGGTCAGAAAATCACTATCATACCGACGATTTTGATAACAGGCTAAAATCAATCCCTTTTCTTTGGCTAGAGCGAAAAGTTCCTTGGCTTGGTCTAAAGTTTCTACGAAAGGTTTATCCACTAAAACGTTTTTTCCCGCCTCAAGGGCTTGTTTGGCCAAAGAATAATGGGTAGCCACTGGGGTGGAAATATCAATTAGATCGATTTCTGGATCATGAAGAAGAGCGTCTAAATCATCTGTATAACAAACTCCATCGATTTTTTTCCATGGACTTTCTTTTTGAAGATTGCGAGCATAAATTGCTTTTAAATTTAAAGTCTCTGGTCGATTGAGAATAAATGGAATGTGATAGCGATTGGCTCCTTTTCCATTTCCAATCACACCAATATTCAACTTTCTCATAGTTGCTTTCCTTTCTTTATAGACTTAAATCTATGTGTCTTCAGTCTAACACTTTCATTTGAAAGTTTTAACTATTATTTTCGTAATTTTTTGTCCTTTTTTTGATCATAGAGGAGGTTAATTTTTCTATTCGAATTTTAGAAAACTTTTTTTGATTTTCCCTTGTACTTTTCTATAGGCTTCGGTATACTATCCAAGTAACCGATGAAAGTCCTACAACTCTATTACAACTTGCCGGCATAGTATAATGGCAATACACGTCCATGGTAAGGATGAGCTCGTGGTTCAATTCCGCGTGCCGGCACCATTATTGATTAGAACACTGAATCCATTGGATTCAGTTTTTTTTTCTTGAAATATTTTTACTTCGCTCTAAATTGTTTCTTTCTTTTCTATAATTCAGAAATTTTTTAATTCCTTTATCTTTTGGCTTTTTCTTCTTTTTCTTTGCCTTTACTATTTACTTTAATTGAATATTTCTTTTTATCATCTTTTTCTCTTCTTACTAAGATATTTTCTTTAGCTCTTGAAACTTTATTTTGCCTGATTTGTTTTTAATAAAACAGATCAATAGCGACTCACCATTTTAGGAAAGTAGAGAAAAGATAGACGAAAACAAAAGTCCTAGGAAGCCTTTGGTCCTTTTAAATTGTCTAGACATTTTAATGTTAAAGAATCCTAAGCTTTGTTATGATGGGAAAAAAGGAGCCTCATATGAGCATAGTTACAAAAAAAGATCTTATTGCTTCTTTAGCCAAAGATCTTTCTCTTCCTCAAAAGACAGTAAATCAATATTTTTCTGCTTTCTTAGAAGAAATAACTCACCAACTCGTCCAAGGAAATGATGTAGACTTAGCCAATTTTGGAAAATTTGTAGTGAAAGAACGCTGTGAACGGCAAGGAATTAATCCTACTACAAAAGAAAGAATTACGATTCCAGCTAGTAAAACAGTAAAATTTACGGCTAAACGTGCTTTAAAGCTTGCGGTCAATGAACCCCAATCAAATGATCAAAAAAACGATTTAGATTCAACTTCCCAAGACTGAAAACACGGCAATCTGCTCTTCTCAAGAATGATCATTCGTGCCAAACTTTCCTCATGGTAAACTGAAGGTACCTTTCTCTTTTAGTAAGAGATAATAAGTAGAAAAGGACCTACACTTATGAATCAGCCTGTTTATGTTATTGGTCATAAAAGACCGGATACCGACTCTATTTGTGCCGCAATTACTCTTGCTGCTTTAAAACAAAAGCTAGGAGAAAATGTAGTTCCGGCTCGTCTTGGACATTTGAATCCGGAAACCAAATATATTTTAAAAAAAGTAGGGGTTCCAGCCCCTATTCGTCTGACGACGGCTAAAAATTCCTTAGAAGAAATTGAAATTGATGAAGCGGTTCTCATTAACCGTGCGGATACTTTACGCTATGGTTGGGATTTAATGCTTGAGAACAATACCAAAACCATTTATGTCTTAGATGATGAAGGTGATTTTGCGGGAATGGTCACTTTAGCGGACATTTCAAAAGTTCAAATGCAAGATCTCAATATCACCCGTAATTTATTAAAAGATACTCCAGATGAAAATTTGCGTGATGTAGTTCATGGTCAAATTCTCTATAAAGGAAATCGTCAAAAGAGCGGAGATGTACGGATCTCGGATAAAAAAATGATGGAGCGCGATTTAACGGGAGCCATCATGGTTTTAAACGATCATGAAGATGACATGATTAAAGCGATGGCTAAAGGAGCTTCGGTTATCATTATCGCTGAAAATTTTGTACCCAATGATTATATTTTTGCGATGGCCAAAACAATGGGTGTGACCTTAATCAGTACTCCTTATAACTTAATGAAGATCATTCAAATGATTTATCGAGCTATCCCAGTGGAATTTATCATGACTCCTCACGATAAAGCCGTTGAATTCCATCCTACGGAATACTTAGAGGATGTGGAAAAGAAAATGTTGATGACTCGTCACTCTTCCTATCCTGTAGTCGAAGGAAAGAAAATCGTAGGATCTGTGGCTCGCTATCATTTATTGAAAGCTGAACCCAAAAAGTTTATTTTGGTTGACCATAATGAATCCAAGCAATCTATTGATGACCGTGATCAAGGCGAGATTTTAGAAATTGTTGACCATCATCGTATTGGAGACATTGAAACGAGCCGACCAATTGTTTTTCGAAATATGATTGTTGGATCGTCAAATACGATTATTGCGATGATGTATCAGGAATATGGCATTCAAATGGAACCGAAGATCGCTCAACTTATTTTGTATGCCATGATCAGTGACACCATGAATTTTAAATCGCCGACTTGTACGCCCACAGACAAATTTACGGCTGCACGAATTGAAAAAGAATATGGACTCAACGCAGCTGAAATGGCTAAGGATCTTTTCCGTCATACCGCCACCATTGAGGACAAAGAATTTAAAGACATTCTTTATCAAGACTGTAAAGAATTCGATCTTTCTGGAGTGAAAACAGAAATTAGTCAAGTTTTCGTCTTCGATTACAAACAAGTGGATGAGATTGCTCAACCTTTTAAGAAGTTTATGGAAGAAGAAGTAGTCAAACAAGGAGCCAGTCTTTGGGTCATGGTCTTTACCGATGTGGAAGGTTCAGGATCAAGATTCATTGCTGCTGGTCCAGAAGCCAAAAAGATAGAGGACGCTTTAGAAGACTTTGAAGAAAAAGGATACGTTTCCCGCAAAAAACAAATCGTTCCTGGTTTAGGAGCAGCTCTTCGTTAATTTTTACCGGCTACGGCCGGTTTTTTTTTGCAAGAATAGAAAAATTGATTTCCCTTATTTGGACTCTATTTCTCTTCAATTTTTCTTTGATGTTCCTTGATTCTTTTAAAACAAATGAGGTTTAAAAATTAAGAATTTTCTTAGTCTTTAGAACTCCTTCTAGGGAATTTTAGAAAAAAATAAAAAGATTAATTGTGAAAAGCATTTCACCAATAGCGATTCAAGCAATTTTCTTGATTTCCTTGTATTTCTATACTCTTGGTTTTCTCTGTCCAAGGTTTTCTTGGATTATAATTTAGGATACGAAATCCCCTTTCATTTTCGAACCAAAGGTAAAAGTGAAGAGGAGAAAAATTGGATTTTTATTAAACCGATAGTGAAACCCAAAAATTAAAAATTATGTGATTAAAACTTAGGAAAGAGGAAAAAGCATGAGTATTGTAGATAAATTTTTAAACTATATTTCTTTTGATACGCAATCCGATGCAAGTTCATCCACTTCCCCATCTACGAGTAAACAGCTGAAGCTAGCCAATGAATTGGTAAAAGAATTACAAGATATGGGCCTTAAAAATGCCGAAGTAGATCCTTATGGAATTGTATATGCTAGTCTTGAGGCCAATGAAGCTGGAACTCATTTGCCAGCCATTGGCTTGATTGCTCATATGGATACAGCTGCCGAAATGAGTGGAGCCAATGTGAATCCGCGCATTGTGTCCAATTATGATGGCAATACGATTGTTTTAAATGAGCGCTTTTCTATGGATCCAAGTCGCTTTCCAGAACTTTTAAATGTAATTGGCGATGACTTAATTGTAACAGATGGGACGACTTTGCTAGGAGCCGATGATAAAGCCGGCATTGCGATCATCATGGAAACTTTAGAACGTCTCATCCAAGACGATTTACCTCATGGCAATGTCTATATTGCCTTTACCCCTGATGAAGAAATTGGGCGAGGGGTCAAAAACTTTGATCTGAGCCGTTTTCCGGCTGATTTTGCCTATACCCTTGATGGAACGGATATTGATTCGGTGGATTATGAAACCTTTAATGCGGCTCAAGCTGTGGTTACATTCCATGGACGTTCGATTCATCCCGGTTCAGCCAAAGGCCGCATGATTAATGCAGCGGCCGCAGCCGTTCACTTTGCGGCTAGCTTGCCTCAAGCCCAACGCCCAGAATTTACCGAAGGCCGAGAAGGATTTTTACACTTAATCTCAATAGAGGGAGAGTGCGAGTGGGCTCGTTTAGAATACTTAATTCGGGATCATAATCTTACTTTATTTGAACAAAAAAAGGAATTGTTAAAAGAAGCTGCGGCTTTTACGAATACGTTGTATGAAGATTGTTGTCATCTTGAAATCACCGATCGTTATTACAATATGAAAGATTATTTACAAGGAAATATGGAAGCGGTGGAAAAAGCTAAAGAGGCTTTGAAAAGTGTTGGAATAACGCCTACAAGTACTCCAATTCGTGGCGGAACCGATGGAGCAATGTTAACAGTAAAAGGTTTAATTACTCCAAACTTAGGCACAGGTGGAGCCAATTGCCATGGTCGTTATGAGTTTGTTTCCATTAATAAAATGAACCAGATGGTGGATGTGATTTGTAAAATTTTGGAGGGTTAATCGATGGATTACGCAAAAAAAGCCTTAGAAGCTCATGCTAATTGGAAAGGGAAATTGGATGTAATATCTAAGCCAAAACTTGAAACCAATGAGGACTTGGCTATTGCTTATACTCCAGGAGTTGCCGCTCCTTGTTTAGAAATTGAAAAGGATCCAGAACAAAGTTACGTTTATACCGGTCGTGGTAATACCATTGCGGTAATTTCCGATGGGTCAGCTGTATTGGGTTTAGGGAATATTGGTGGTTTAGCTGGAATGCCGGTAATGGAAGGCAAATGTGTATTGTTTAAAGAACTTGGAGATATTAATGCCATTCCTCTGGTTTTAAATGTTCAAGAGGTTGATCAAATTGTCGATGTAATTGCTGCTTTGGAACCTTCTTTTGGTGGAATTAATTTAGAAGATATTGCTGCGCCTCGTTGTTTTGAAATTGAAGAAAAACTTCAAGAACGTTTAAATATCCCAGTCTTTCATGATGATCAACATGGTACAGCCTGTGTGGTTTTAGCCGCTTTAATTAACGCGTTAAAACTAACGGGTAAAAAGAAAGAAGAAGTGAAAGTTGTATTCTCTGGAGCAGGAGCGGCTGGTTGTGCTATTGCTAAACTTTTAGCTGACTACGGCTTTAAAACGATTCGCCAATGCGACGTACAAGGAATCGTCACTCCTAACAATGCGGCTAACGCTATGCAAAAAAATTTGGCATTGCGCTTAAATTCGCAAGGAGAAAGTGGTACTTTAGCGGATGCCCTAAAAGGCGCTGATATTTTTATTGGCGTTTCTAAGGGCAATTTGGTGTCAGAAGAAATGATTGCTTCGATGAATTCTGATGCTATTGTTTTTGCAATGGCCAATCCAGTTCCCGAAATTACTCCTGAAAAAGCCAAAGCAGCTGGAGCCAAAGTGGTGGGTTGTGGACGTAGTGATTATCCCAATCAAATTAATAATGTTTTGATTTTCCCAGCTCTTTTTCGCGGCGCTTTGGATGCGAAAGCTACACGAATTAGTGAAAAGATGAAACTCGCGGCGAGTGAAGCTTTAGCTTCTTTAATTTCGGATGAAGAATTATCCGAAGAATATGTGATTGTTAATGCCTTAGACCCAAGAGTTAAAGAGGTTGTTGGAAAGGCCGTAGCCCAAGCCGCTGTAGCTGAAGGAATTGTTCGAATACCTACTAGTAACCAAGGAGGCGCTTGTCCTAAGGCAAGTGATTCAACTCGTGGATAAAGTAGGATTAGTAGTAGAAGGAGGCGGAACAAAAATTGCCTATTCTGCTGGAGTATTGGAATGCTTTTTAAAACATCATATTTATTTTCCCTATAGTGTTGGAATCTCAGCGGGAGCTGAGGTTCTCTTAGCTTATGTAGCAAGACAAATTCCTCGTTTAAGAGTTACAGCTATTGATGCCGCAAGCCAAAAAGATGCGATGGGATGGCGATCATTTTTAAAAGAGGGAAATCTTTTTGGATTGGAAGCGACTAATAAATATATTGAAAAACACGCTCCTTTAGACTTTATGACTTTTTTTGGCTCCGAAACCGAGATGGATATAGGGGTCTATAATATGGAAAGCGGTAAAGTGGAGTATTTTGGCAAGCCTTATGTGGATGCTGATATGACCTTGATTAAGGCTAGCTGTGCTTTATTGCTTTTAGCTAAGCCCTATGCTTTTAATGGCCAACATTATTTTGATGCAGGTTTAGTGGATATGATTTCCGTCGAACAAGCATTGTCTCAGGGTTGTACCAAAGTGGTTGTTTTGTCCACGAAAGAAAAAGGCTATCGTCGTAAGCCAGCTCCAAGATGGCAATGGTGGTTAACCAAGCTTGTTTATCATGATCCTAAAATTGTAGAAGATTTAAAAAATAGACATCTTAATTATGAAAAACAATGGTCTTTAGTAGAACAACTTGAAGCCCAAGGAAAAGCCTTGGTTATTCGTCCCCAAAAAAATATTGGAGTTACGCGCTATACTACAGATCCTAAAAAACTGAAGGCTTGGTTTGAACTGGGGTATGAAGAAACAGAAGCTCGATTAGAAGAAATTCGTAAATTTTGTGACACTGATTCCTCTACTCAAGCCAAAGAAGACCATTTAGAGCAACAAGAACAAAATGTTCAGTTTAAAAATATGTTAGAAAATGCAACGGAAAATCATCCATCTGCAAGCCAGCCATGGCAATCCACCGGCGAAAAAATGCTTGCAAGATAGAGCATTTTTTGATTCAAAGATTGGAGCTTATGCCAATATGGTAATAAGCACGAAGCGCGTTTGATTTGAAAGGAAAATTTGAATGGCCGGAAAAACAAATAAAAAGCGTCTAACATTTTCAAGCATTGACGATGTCAAATTGGTGCTAGAAGCCTCAAAGGAAAGCGGCACACCTCTTGATCAAAAAGAGTTTACGTTTGCCTTAAATAAATTGAATTTGAGTGATGATCAAATTAATGACTTAATCCTTTGGTGCCAACAGCATAAAATCAACGCACTGGGAGAAGCTGAAGAGGAAGTTTCTGAAGAAAACGTTGATAAAGACTTAGTCGAAGCGAGTGAACTCGACGCAAGTGACTTAGATGTAGATGAAGACGATTTAGATGACAATGAAGATGGAGATGCCGAAGATCGAGAAGAAGAATTGGCTCGCTTAGAACGAGTCTTTGCGGAATCAACCAATGCAAAAACGAGCGATCCTGTAAAAGCCTACCTCAAAGAAATTGGTGCCATTCCTCTTTTGACACCGACTCAAGAGGTGGAGGTCGCAAAGCGCATTGAAGCTGGAGATCCAGAAGCCAAACAGATCTTAATCGACTCCAACTTACGTTTAGTAGTATCAATTGCTAAGAAATATGTAGGCCGTGGCTTACTATTCCTTGATCTAATTCAAGAAGGAAATATCGGTTTGATCAAAGCCGTTGAAAAATTTGATTATACGAAAGGCTTTAAATTCTCCACTTATGCTACATGGTGGATTCGTCAAGCTATTACTCGAGCGATCGCTGATCAAGCGAGAACGATCCGCATTCCCGTTCATATGGTGGAAACGATCAACAAGATGACCCGTATTCAACGGTTGTTGGTGCAAGATTTAGGGCGCGATCCCTTACCGGAAGAAATTGCCGAAAAAATGGAAGATATGACAGCTGAGCGTGTTACCGAAATTCAGCGTTCGGCTCTTGATCCCGTTTCTATGGAAACTCCTGTAGGAGATGAAAACGACACTTTCCTTGGAGATTTCATCGAGGATAAATCGACTCTCACTCCAGAAGAATATACGCACAATCAATTGTTGAAGGAGACGATTGAAGAAGTTTTGTCTACTTTAACCGAACGCGAAGAAGAAGTTATTCGTCTGCGTTTTGGTTTAAACAATGGCCGAACTTGGACCTTAGAAGAAATTGGACGAAAATTTAACGTCACCCGAGAACGGATTCGCCAGATTGAAGCCAAAGCCATTAAAAAACTAAAGGGTCCACAACGGGCTAAACTTCTTGCCAACTTCCATCAGGGCTAAGAAAAAGCGAAGTGAAATCACTTCGCTTTTTTTAAGCTTTTTGCTTAAAATTTGGGCTTGCATCCATTATCTTGCCGTCTTATCCTCATCTATGACAGCGGTTTACAACCAATCGCATCTAGAGGAATTATTAGTATGAATACTCCACTTCATCTTGAAAACGATCGAATTTCTTTAACTACGAATAATCCGGCTGGTCAGATGTTTTCGATTTTTGATAAAAAATTAGGTCAAGAATTGTTATATCAAGCCGATCAAGGCTGGTCTGGTCGAAATCCTAGCCTTTTTCCCATGGTAGGTAGTACTTGGAAAGATGGTAGCTATACTTGGGAAGGGAAAACCTATACCATGAAAAATCATGGCCTTATTCGCTATGAAGATTTAAATGGAACACTTAGTGAGGATGGCCAAAGCATCATTTACACCTTTGATGCCAATGAAGAGACTAAGAGTCGTTATCCTTTTGATTTTCACTTTGTGTTAAAGTATACCTTGCTTGAAAATGGGGTTCGGGTATCCTATGCAATTACCAATACAGGAATCAAACCTATGCCTTTTTCTTTTGGACTCCATCCCGCTTTTCAAACTGTTCGCAATGAAAAAGAGACTTTTGAGGATTTCTCCATTCGCTTTGATCCTGTAAAAGAAGCCGAACAAATTGTTTTCTTTAAAGATTTAAGTCCCGTTCAACGTGAACCAAAAATTTTGGATACTTGGAATCTTTCCTATAATGACTTAAAACAATACGCTACTTTGGTCTTCGATCAAATTAAAGCCACGAGTGCCACTCTTTATTACAAAGATGAACCACGAATGAAAGTAGGCTTTGAAGGATTTCCAAGTGTAGCTCTTTGGAATCCGGGAGAAGGAAATACCTTTATTTGCATTGAACCTTGGTTTGGTCATGCGGATTTTGAAAAAGTAGATGTTCCCTTTGAAAAACGCGAAGGGACAATGATGCTTTTGCCCGCCGAAACATTTAACGCCTCGTATACTATTGAATCCATTCAGTAATCATAAAAAAAGCGTCTTTTGGTCCACAACCAGAAAGACGCTTTTTAAGTTAAAATTATTCACTCAATCCTGCAGCTTTTAATGCAGCTTGATAGTTTGGTTCATGACTGACTTCAGGGACGTATTCAACATAAACGAGCTTCCCATCTTCATCGGTCACAAATACAGAACGAGCCAATAAGCCGTTTTCTGCCATACGTGTACCCGTTTTTGCGGCAAAATCGCAATTTTTAAAATCAGAATACACTTTTAAATTTTCATTGTTTTGAGCTTGACACCATCTAGCGAGGGCAAATGGCAAATCCATAGAAACGGACATGACTTCCACTTCATTTTGATTTTTAGTGGCATTCATGAATTTAGCCATTTCAAGGGAACATACTCCCGTATCACAGCTAGGAACAGCTAAAATAATTTTTTTCCCTTTTTGTTCCATGGGTTTTACATCTTGAAGTTTTAGATCCACTACCTCAAAATCAGGCATCATCATGCCTTCTTCAAGTTGTCTTCCTTCCAGAGTAACAGGATTTCCTAAAAAAGTAGTCATTGTATCTTCTCCTTCTTTTTTTAGTGTAATAGATTCCCACTCAAAAGCTTTCTTATTGCTCTAAAGAAGACTTTAGGCTTGCTTAGGAGAATGCATTAACATCAACAAAAGATGACCAGCCATATAGACGCAATAGGCTAAAACGGCCCAACAAGCCAACAACATCCATAAATCGTAATGTTGATCATAAGCGTTATAGACTAACAACCCGCCAAGTAAAAGATACAGAACAATGCGTAACCAACATTTCCCCCGTAATTCGGGTGATACCTCCTGACTAATCGTGGGATAGGCTTTGGTCGGATCAAACTTCTCCATAACGGGCAAACTCTTTTGGAACTTATAAAAGGAATATTCGATTCCCGCAAATACCACTAAAGCAATGAGTCCACATACCCAAATCGGAGTACCAAACCAATTGGGACACGTCGTAGCCAACACTAAAAACACACTCAAGGATAAAAGAAAACGAGATTTATAGCGATTAAACTTCACATACGAAGAAGGCGGAATCAATAATGCCTTGTGTAACAAAGGAGAAACGTAAATAATGCGCCGTTTTTTATCAATATATACATTCTTTCCAGTGGGTTGATTAGGAGCTGGGGCAATTACCCGTAATTGGTTTTGAGCCATAATATCTTTCCTTTCTTGCAATCTGCTTTTTATTATAGCTTAAGCCAAATTAAGCCGCTTTTTTCCAAGTAAAAAGGTGGCTAGATAAGCTAAAATAAAAATTGTTAAATATTTAATTTTTTTCACAAAAAGTGCTTGCCTTTGCTCTAAC
>CAYMGC010000049.1:0-11281 GCA_964389885.1 uncultured Erysipelotrichaceae bacterium
AATAGGGCCCAACCATTGCCATGTTCCGTATCAAATTGAATGCGAGCTCCTTCATAGTTGGGTTCGACAAGGGTAATGTATTTGGATTCCTTGGCAAAATTTTTCAAATCTTCAATGACTTGACGACCGTATTCTTGGAAAGACTTTTCATTGATTTTAAAACGCAATTCTTTTTCATCTTTGGGATGCGCTAAATCACGAATTAAATCGCTAATGGAATTGGACGCCGCTTCAATGACAATCCGAGAGGCCAAATACGCCCCGTCATCTAAGAAATAATTGTCCTTAAAAGCCGCATGGCCACTCGTTTCAATGGCGAGTTCAGCATCGATACCCTCTTCATTGAGACGCTTGGCTTCGTTGATGACATTTTTATATCCGCGTTTGTAGCGATGTTGATGAATGCCTTTTTTCTCTAAAAATTCACCCAGTTCATTGGAGGTCACCGAATCGGTAACCACTGTCATGCCCGGATGATGTTTGGCGGCCAAAACGGAGGCTAAAGCGACGATATCATTGCGGCCAATGGGATTGCCTTGGCCATCGACTGCACTGGAACGATCGACATCGGTATCAAAAATGATGCCCAAATCCGCTTTGGAGTTTTTAACCGCTTGCACTAAAGCCGCCATCGCTTCTGGATCTTCTGGGTTGGGAATATGATTGGGAAAGGTGCCATCGGGTTCTAAAAATTGGCTTCCTTCGGTATTGGCTCCTAAAGGTTGTAAAACTTGTTCGACAAAAAAGCCGCCTGCGCCATTGCCTGCATCCACCACCACGTGCAAGTCTTCTAAAGGTAGATCGGGATTTTTGGCTTCGACTTTTTCTGAGATGACATTGCGTAAATGTTCGGCGTAGACACTCATTAAATCGGATTTGGTTACCGAGCCACCAGAACGGTGAGAAAAGCGTTCTTTTTGAACAATTTCAATGAGTTCTTGAATGTCCTTTGCGTCTAAGCCGCCTCCTTTATAAAAAAACTTCATGCCGTTGCGATTGGCTGGCATGTGACTGGCTGTCAACATAATGGAACCATCGGCATCAAAGTCATCAAAAACCGTCGCCATAAACATCGCAGGGGTACTTGAAAGGCCGGTATCAAAGACATCGGCTCCATCAAACACCAAACCATCGATGGCCGCATTGGCTAGTTTTTGTCCGGATAAGCGTGAATCCCGTCCCACCGCAATGGTCATATCTTGTTTACCTGTTTTTTGACGCAACCACGCTACAAACGCTCGGGCAAGGGCTTTAACTTCTTGTTCGGTTAAGGTAACGGGTTCTTCGGGATTTAAATCCAAGGCGACACCGCGAATGTCGCTGCCATTTTGAAGTTCTTTTAAGTTCATAAAAAGCTCCTTTCTTCCTCTACAAACTCAATTTTCGATCTTTTTGCCAAGAGTGGTAGATAGTTTGATCTAAATTTTTTATCCCCTAAAAAAATCCCCGCCTTTTGACGACGGGGATTTTCCACTATTCGACGATTTTAAATTGACGCCAAGAGGTTAAATTGTCTAACAATCCCAATTCCTCTTTGGGAATCGAGCCAATGACATTTTTACGCGGATCGGCGGGCATATCTTTTAAGATGATGTGTAGTTCCCCTTTGTAGCGACCATAGCCATCATTAAAGATTACAAGATCACCCCGTTTTAAAGCCCGATTGTTTTCCGGAAGAATCGTTTCGTTGGCATATGTGATGCGTGGCCAAGTGCTGCGTGCGGAATAGTCACTGCGATCGCCACGAACCATATGTTCGTGTTCATACAATACTTTTCGTTCGCTCTCCTGAAGTTCTTTTTCCAAAATGGGTTTGATGTTGACTTTCCCTGGAGTGAGTTTAGCAATTTCGATGAGTTCTTCTTCACTTGGATAACAATTGGCGATGATGATGTCATCGACATCTTCTTCAGCCATCATCAGCCGTGCTTGGGCATCCAAGGGCAAATCGCGATGCTCTTCAAGCGTACAAAGCCCTTCGTTTAAAGGCCAAGGTCCAAAGCTTTTGGGATCGTTGTTGCCAATGAAAGCGGCGATGGGCAAATTGTTCTTTTTGATTTCTTTGTTGCATTGGCGGAAAAAGTCGAGTCCTAGACCGGAATAGCGTTGGGGATAAAAATTGTGGCAGGTGGTGAGCTTGTCCCGATTTGGATGATTGCTGCAAATATTGGTGATGTTGCGATTGCCCATGCTGGCATTGATTTCGATTTTTAAACCTTGTGGATTGTAGGTCATCGTGGCTTCCTTTAAGCCGTCAAAACCTTCATCCAAACGGATGCCATCGGCATGAAGATCTTTAAAAAATTCTAAATCGTTCCATTCCACGCCAAGATGTTTTAATACCGCAGGAGAGACATCTAAGAAGACTTCCATGCCCTTTTCATGGGCATAGTCATTCATTTGGCGAAATTCCTCTTTAATTTCGTCAGCATTTTTGTCTTGGACACTTAAAAGACAGGAAAAGATGCGCGAGAAGCCATAGCGGCTTGCGAGATCGATGTAATTTTTAATGTTTTCGATCGAATCGTGTTCCGGATAAACCGAAATTCCAAGTTTTGCCATATCGTTCTCCACACGCCCGTTTGGCGTGTTTGAGCGCTTGAAAGCGCCTTCTTTTCTTTATTGTGACATAGATTAAGCCTTTCGTCTTTTTGACACATGAAAAAAAGCAGTGGAGTTTCTCCACTGCTTACATCTTTTATTTCAAAGCGTGCTCTAAAGCGTCCGCAAATTTTTCAGGGTCGTTTAAAATCGAATCGTTTTCGCGCACCGATTGATCCTCTACGACTTCGGGCAACAAGAGATCCTCATTTTCTTCTGAGGAATTCAATAGAGCCGCGGCATAATGCTCAAATTGGGAATCGGGATGCGGAGGCGTTTGACGCGCTAAGCGTTTAGCGCGCAACTTTTCAGCCATACGGCGTACTTCCTCGTTTTGTGGACGATCGCCTTTCGCTCCTGTTCCAGCCGGAATGAGCTTACCGATAATAACGTTTTCTTTTAAGCCCACTAAGTGATCGACTTTTCCCTTAATGGTCGCATCGGTCAAGACTTTGGTGGTTTCTTGGAAGGAGGCGGCCGACAAGAAGGAGTCGGTTTCTACAGAGGACTTGGAAATACCAAGCAAAATTGGCTTAAAGGTCGCAGGTTGTTTCCCTTGCAATAAAGCCTCTTGGTTGATTTGGGTGATGTTGTTTAAGGAAAGTTGTACACCCACATTCAAATCGGTATCGCCCGCATCGGTAACGATGACTTTTTTCATCATCTGACGAATCATAACTTCCAAGTGTTTATCGGAAATTTCGATACCCTGGGATTGGTAAACCTTTTTAACCTCTTTGAGGATGTAGTTTTGAACTTCATTGACACCCGCAACGGCTAAAAGTTCTTTTGGATCCAATGGCCCTTCGGTTAAAGGTTGACCTGCTTCAATGGTCGCGCCCACTTGAACCCAAGGACGTAAGGTTTGGTTGGCGTTGATTTTATGGGAGAAGGATTCGACATCGTTTTTGATGACAACTTCTTGACGCAACGTTCCTTCAATTCGTTTGATGGATACGATTTCGCCAGAGGTTTGCGCAATGACTGCGACTCCTTTTGGATGACGCGCTTCAAAGAGCTCTTCAACACGAGGCAAACCTTGGGTGATATCTCCTCCATCACCACCGGCTACACCACCCGTATGGAACGTACGCATGGTCAGCTGAGTACCAGGCTCACCAATGGATTGAGCAGCCATAGTTCCTACGGCTTCTCCAACTTCAACATCTTTACCCGTCGCCATGTTCTTGCCATAGCACATGCGGCAAATACCCGTAATGGATTTGCAGGTAAATGGCGAACGAATCAACATGCCCGTTACACCCGCGCCAACGATCTTGGAGGCAATTTCTTCCGTCATGTAGGTATCGGATTCCACGATCAATTCGCCCGTTTCAGGATGGAAGACATCTTGTTTGGAATAACGGCCCACCAAACGATCATAGAGAGGCTCAATGATCGTATTGGTTTTGCGATCCACTAGATCTTCTACCCAGAAGCCTTTATCGGTACCGCAATCGTCTTCTTTAATGATGACATCTTGCGCTACGTCGACTAGACGTCTTGTCAAGTAACCGGATTCCGCCGTTTTCAAGGCCGTATCGGTCAACCCTTTACGTACACCGTGGGTGGAAATAAAGAACTCCGATACACTCAATCCTTCACGGAAGCAAGAGTAAATAGGAACCTCGATGATGGAGGGAACGTATTCACCTGCTCTTGATTTACCTTTAGAAGGACGGGCCATCAAACCACGCATTCCCGCTAACTGGGTAAAGTTGGACGTATTACCACGCGCTCCAGAAGTCGCCATCATGTTGATTGGGTTTTTACGAGGCAAGTTGCTCATCAATTCGTAAACGATATCGTCTTTGACATCAGCCCACAATTTGTTGAGGTGGCGTTCCCACTCTTCCATAGTGAGTAAGCCTTTTTGTTGCATCTTTTTGAGTTGGTCAGCTTTTTCGCGCCCTTCATTGATGTGGACTTCCTTGTTTGGAGCGACTTCAATGTCGGAAAGAGCGACGGTAATGCCAGCGACTGTGGAATATTTAAAGCCAAGGGATTTGATTTCATCCAAAATCTCGGCGACATCATCCACTTTGTAGCGTTTGAAGACTTCACCGATGACTTTACCGAGGTCTTTTTTCTTCACCGCATTGACAGTCGGTAAGTTGGCGATGAATTCTTTGACATCGGTTCCTGGTTTAATGAAGTATTTTTCAGGAGTGGCGACAAAGTTTTCGTCAGACACTTCATTTAAGTAAGGGAAATCCGAAGGGAACATGCCATTGAAAATGATTTTTCCAACCGTCGTAGCGAGATAATCATTGGCATGCTCTTCGGAGAAGGAGTCTTTCTTTAAGCCGGAAACAGGAATGGCAATGCGTGAATGCAAGTGCACTTGGCCGGTTTTATAAGCCAACATAACTTCATCAACATCGGCATAAACCGTACCTTCGGCTCGAGCATAGCGTTCCCAAGCTTGGGCTTCTTTTTCAATACCGGCTTCACGATAACGTTTGGCTTCTTCTAAGAGTTCATCTTTGGTTTCTTCCATGGTTAAATAGAAGTTTCCCATAACCATGTCCTGACCAGGGGTAACAATTGGCTTACCATCCTTAGGACCTAAGATGTTATGACTACCAAGCATCATAACCAAAGCTTCAGCTCTAGCCTCTTCACTTAAAGGGACGTGAATCGCCATCTGGTCGCCGTCAAAGTCGGCGTTAAAGGCGGTACATACTAGAGGATGCAAACGCATGGCACGTCCTTCAACCAACTTCGGTAAGAACGCTTGAATTCCCAAACGGTGCAAGGTTGGCGCACGGTTTAAAAGCACGGGATAGCCATCGATAACTTTTTCCACGATAGGCCAAATGCGTTCATCGCGCGCTTCGATCATTTTCTCTGCTTGTTTGGCGTTGGTCACCACGGCAGAATTGACCATTTCGTTGATGACAAAAGGCTTGAATAAGTTGATCGCCATTTCACGAGGAATTCCACATTGATACATCTTCAAATCGGGTCCAACCGCAATAACGGAACGCCCTGAGAAGTCAACACGTTTACCAAGCAAGTTTTGACGGAAACGCCCTTGTTTTCCCTTTAAGGAGTGAGAGAGCGATTTTAAAGCCCGCTGTCCTGCCCCAGTAATGGGTTTGGAACGGCGACCATTATCAATTAAGGCATCAACCGCTTCTTGAAGCATACGCTTTTCGTTTTGGACGATGATGTTTGGAGTACCCAAATCCAACAAGCGTTTCAAACGGTTGTTCCGGGTGATGACACGACGGTATAAATCGTTTAAATCACTCGTAGCAAACCGTCCACCATCAAGTTGCAACATAGGACGTAAATCAGGTGGAATAACCGGAATGTTTTGTAAAATCATCCATTCAGGCTTGTTTTCCGAATGGCGGAACGCATTGATGGTATCCAAACGCTTGATGAGCTTTTTGGATTTTTCCGACATTACTTTTTCGCCCGCGTTGCGTTCGAGTTGTTCCTCTACTTTGTGGTATTCCTCTTCCAAATCCACGTTTTGCAACAACTCTAAAATCGCTTCGGCACCGGTTTTGGCTTTAAATCCCGTAGGACCATATAACGCTTGGTTTTCACGGTATTCCTTTTCGGAAAGAATTTGTTTGTAGTGCAATCCAGAATCCATTGGATCCGTTACCACATAGCTGACAAAATACACGACTTCTTCCAATTGTTTTGGGGTTAAATCGAGTAAAAGCGCCATACGGGAAGGAATTCCACGTAAATACCAAATGTGAGCAACGGGAGCAGCCAGATGAATATGGCCCATTCGTTCACGACGTACGGAACTCTTGGTAATTTCGACACCGCAGCGTTCACACTTTACACCGTTAAAGTGTTTGACTTTTTTATATTTTCCACAAGCGCACTCATAGTCCTTGGTTGGGCCAAAGATGCGTTCGCAAAATAAGCCATCCCGCTCGGCTTTTTGGGAGCGGTAGTTAATCGTTTCAGGTTTTAGGACTTCTCCATAAGACCATTTTTCAATGGTCTCAGGAGAAGCCAACTTAACCTGAATTGAGGAGAAATTGTTAACTGACATTCGCTAATTTGGTCCTCCTTTATTCATCAATTTCAATTTCGGACCCATCCTCATCAATGGAAACATCCACGTCATCTAAGGATAAGGTGTGTAAATCAAAATCGTCTTCATCCGTGTCGTCTTCAAAATCCGTAAAGGTCGAGCCATTTAGGGCTTCGGCGACGGCATCGGGATCTAAGTCTTCTTCAAGACTGGGTTCATTATTATCTTGATCATCGCTGACTTCTACAGCCTCTACGGTAATCACATCGCCTTGATCATCATGAGGGATGACTTCGATGTCATGATTGTGCGAAGAGGAGTTCAAGGAGACAACGTTGTTATTGTCATCAAGCAAGGTGACATCAATTGCTAAGCCTTGTAATTCGTTGATTAAAACGCGGAAGGATTCAGGTACTCCTGGTTCTGGAATATCTTTTCCTTTGGTAATGGCTTCATACGTTTCAATACGACCGGAGATATCATCGGACTTGATGGTTAAGATTTCTTGTAAAGTATGGCTAGCCCCATACGCTTCAAGGGCCCAAACTTCCATCTCACCAAACCGCTGACCACCGTTTTGGGCTTTACCACCAAGAGGTTGTTGGGTAATGGTGGAATACGGACCTGTGGCACGGGCATGCAATTTGTCGTCGACCATGTGGGCCAATTTGATCATGTACATGACACCTACCGCAATGCGTTCGTCAAAAGGCAAACCAGTTTGGCCATCGTACAAGACTTGCTTACCATCCGAGGTCATTTGCGCTTCGGCCATAACTTCGGCTAAGTCTTCATTGGACAAGCCATCAAATACGGAAGTCGCAAACTTTTGATTCAATTTTTTAGCGGCATAGCCTAAGTGAATTTCCAAAATCTGCCCGATGTTCATACGAGATGGCACACCAAAGGGGTTCAAGATGATATCAATGGGTGTACCGTCCGCCATGAAGGGCATATCTTCCACTGGCAAAATTTTGGAGATAACGCCTTTGTTTCCATGACGACCGGACATTTTGTCGCCTTCGGAAATTTTACGTTTTTGCGCAATATACACTTTGACACGGGTATTGACTCCAGGAGGTAAATCCGAGCCATCGCCACGGGTAAAGATTTTGGTGGAATGAACAATTCCAGCCCCACCATGAGGCACTTTCAAAGAACTGTCGCGTACTTCACGAGATTTTTCACCAAAGATCGCCAATAAGAGTTTTTCTTCAGGAGAAGCTTCCGATTGGCCTTTTGGAGTGACTTTACCGACTAAGATATCGTTTTCGCGGACTTCTGAACCTTTTAAAATAACGCCGTGTTCGTCGAGTTTCTTAACCGCATTTTCGGAAACGTTTGGAATATCGCGTGTGATTTCTTCGGTACCAATTTTGGTATCGCGGCAGTCAAGATCGTATTCTTCCAAGTGAATGGAGGTATATACGTCATCCGAAACCATGCGTTCGGACATGATGATGGCATCCTCATAGTTGTAGCCATACCACGTCATGTAAGCGATGGTGACGTTTTGACCAAGAGCCAATTCTCCATTTTCCATCGAAGGACCATCGGCCAAAATATCGCCAGCTTCTACCACTTCTCCAACCTTTACAATTGGTTTTTGGTTGATACAAGTGGAAGCATTGGAACGGGTGAACTTGCGCAATTGATACGTGTGTTCCACACCTTTGGAATCGGTGTTGATGATGCGTAAAGAATCGACGTAAGTAATGGTGCCATTTTCTTTGGCTACGATGCCCACTCCAGAGTCTTTGGCGATTTTGTATTCAATACCTGTTCCCACATAGGGAGAATGAGGCGAAAGAAGTGGAACTGCCTGACGTTGCATGTTGGCGCCCATCAAGGCACGAGACGCATCGTCATTTTCCAAGAACGGAACGCAGGCCGTAGCGACCGAAACGATTTGTTTGGGGCTAATGTCCGCGAGTTCGACCTCGGATTTATCCGCAATGATGGTATCGCCATTTTTACGGGCAACGACACGATCATGAATCAAGCGCCCATCCCGAACTTCGTTGGCTTGGGCAATGACATAATCGGCTTCGGCATCCGCGGAAAGATAAATGGCTTCTTCCGAAACGGTACCATCTTTATTAACTTTACGATAAGGCGTTTGAATAAAGCCATATTCGTTGATTTTAGCGTAAGTCGTCAAGTTGGAGATCAAACCGATGTTTGGTCCTTCTGGCGTTTCAATTGGGCAAATGCGTCCATAGTGGGAAGGATGAACGTCACGCACTTCAAATCCTGCGCGATCCCGTGTTAAACCACCAGGGCCTAAAGCGGAAATACGACGTTTGTTGGTGAGTTCCGCCAAAGGGTTTTGTTGGTCCATAAATTGCGAAAGCTGCGAGGAAGAGAAGAATTCCTTAATGGCAGCGGTCAAAGGACGAATGTTGGTCAGCTTACGTGGTGTAATGCTTGAGGATTCCTGAATGGACATTCTTTCCTTGACAACGCGTTCCATACGGGAAAGACCAATGCGGAATTGGTTTTGAATGAGTTCTCCTACGGAACGAATTCGACGGTTACCCAACATATCGATGTCATCCGTTTCGCCAAGGCCTTCCATGACATTGAGTTCATAAGCAAAGAACGCATAGATATCGGGAATGGTGACCGTATGTTTTTGCGCAAACGGATCGTTTCCAGTAATGTGAACGGGATTGCCGTTTTTATCCAATACATCAATTTCTTGTACGGCCGCGCCCACTAACCAAGCATCAATTGCCGCATCGTCTTGGGCTAAACGAGTCCGTAAATCCAAAGCATCGCTATCGCTTAAGCGTTCTTGGGATTTGCCAATCGCATAGCGAGGAGCTAAAAATTCAAATTCAGACGTCGTCAAATCTTTGCCATTGGCATCGGTTAAACGATTCAAGGAGTAAAGACGTTGACCATAATTTAAAATCGCATCCAAGTTATCCTTGGTTAAGCGAACCGGTTTGGCCACAAGACCGGCATAAATTTTGACACTTTTTCCCATTAAGGAATCCATCAAAACCTTTACGTCTTGTGGGGTAAGAACTTGTCCTTCTTCAAAGACTTGACCGCCTGCTTGGAGGTCTTCGGCCAACACGCGGCCCACAAGGCCATTTTGATAGTCCACAGGAATCTCAACGATATCCGATTCTAAAAACTCAGGCTTAAAGGGATACGGATTCATGTAAGACCCTTTGGCCAGCGCTGCAGCCAAGGCATCACGCTCATCGCGGGTGACATGGGTCCCTGCAGGAAGCACCACTTGGCCATCGACACCAATGATGTCATGAGCTAAAGTAGCATTCATGGTACGAGCATAGGCATTGAGTTTTTTGCCAAGTTTGTAGCGCCCAGCTTTGGTTAAATCGTAACGACGCGGGTCAAAAAATTTGGCCTGCATCAAGGTAATGGATCCTTCTAAAGTTGGAATTTCATCGGAACGTTGGTTTTCATAAAAAGAAAGCAACGCTTCTTCTGTGGTTTTTACCTTATCGGCTAAAAGAGTATTTTCGATTTCTTCATTTTTGCCAAAGAACGAATTGAACAACATGAGATATTGGTTCATGTATTCGCGATTGCCCTCATCGGTAATGGGATGATTGGGGGCTTTGTCAATGGCTTGAAGGAATTGATTGAGTTCTCGAGTCTCAAACGCGTCTTCCCCTTTCTCCAAAGAGAAAGACATTCCTAAAGCTTTCAAAAAGATCGAGGCTAAAATTTTACGGCGACGGTCAATGGATACATTGAGAGCACGACCGTTGGTGTTCTTTTTTTGTTCAGTCATGAATTCCAGCCATGTTCCACGGCTTGGAATTAATTCACACGCATAATTTTGTCTGCCTGTTTTGTTATCGTAGCTTTCCGAAAAATAAGCGCCCGGAGAACGTACGATTTGAGATACAATGACACGCTCAGCACCGTTGATGATGAACGTTCCCGTTTCGGTCATTAAGGGAAAATCCCCTAAAAAAACCGTGTCGTCTTTGGTGATGACTTCACCATTTTCATTGACAATCTCAAGCTCCATGTCAACATATAGAGGAGCGGCATAGTTGCACTCCTTCTCCATGGATTCTTCTGCGTTGTATTTTGCGGGATCGAAGTGGTATCCTTTATATTTTAACTTGATGTTTTTGTTGAAACTTTCGATCGGGAAAATCTCAGAGAAGACTTCCTCTATGCCATTTTTGATAAACCAGTCATAGGAGTTGGTTTGGATTTCTACAAGGTTTGGAAGTTCTAATTTTCCAGACACCTTGGAGTAATCGCGTCTAAATGCTTTTTTTCCTTCCGGAACGATTCGGTATGGTTTATTGCCTTCCATGCGCACGATCCTTTCTGTACTGTGAACAATAGCCAAAGGACCTATAAGGGTTTTGAGGAGATCAATCCCCATTTTTTCGGCTATTATGCAATTTATAATAATAAAATAGACCCCTCACCTTGTCAAATGAGAAGCGGATTGAAGAGAATTTGTCAACAATAATTCTCTTTTTTTCTTACATTTTTTGGCAAGGGGCTAAAGAAAAATAAAAAACGAGATTTTGGGTGTTGGCTCTCTTGGACGAAATGTCGAGAACGAACAAAACACAAAAATCCATCTTTATTCTGAACTTTTTGCGCCCAAAAAGCCGATATAGTGCCTAGTTCTCTCAGCGTTTTTATTTTTAGCCAAATATAGTA
>CAYMGC010000050.1:0-11228 GCA_964389885.1 uncultured Erysipelotrichaceae bacterium
AGCCATCATGATGAGTCTTTTGCTATTAATCATTTATAATTTCCTTTCAATTTTCTCGATTTTTAATGGTTAAGATTTTAGAAATGGTTAGTGTTGAATAGATATAAAGGGGATATCTTAAAATCGGATAAGACGAATGATTGAACAAAAGGAAAGAGTGATCTTTGACCACTCTTTGAAAAAAAGAAAGACAAACTTGAAACCTTTAAGGAAAGAAGATCAAGTTTGTCTTTTAAAGGATTAGATGGCAAAAATTTGAAAATTTCAGATGATCTTAAAAGCGCCAACTTTTAAGAAGAGTTTCCGAAAAAACAAATCACTTCAATTTTTGCCGGATTGGCTTTTGCCGTTAAGCACGCTCATCTTAGCGACTGATGTGATTTTATATTAATGTAACCTGATTTTTTTTTTTTTTTTTTTCATAAAACATCATATATGTAAATTATTTAATTATATTTTAAGCGTTAAATTTCTGATTTTAGGACTAAAAAAAGGATCAAAGAGAAGTCGAAACTTTCTTTGATCCTTTTGTATTTAAAAGAAAAAGCGAACGATATCGTTGTAGGTTGAAAAAATCATTAAGCCAAACAAAGCGACAAAGCTGGCGACTAAAATTCCTTCTAAAACTTTAACGGGAACTTTCCGTCTAAATATTCCTTCTAATAACAAAATGAAAACGCGGCCCCCATCCAAAGCAGGAATCGGCAATAAGTTGAAGATTCCAATGTTAAGGGAAATCAAAGCACAAAGAGATAAGTAGGATAAAAAGCCATAGCTTACGGCTCGATCGGTAACTTTATAAATACCAACGGGGCCAGAAAGCGAATCAACTCCTTTACCATGGAAAAGTTGTCCAATGGAATCAAAGATTAAAGCAATATTGGAGCCAATTTGGTTCCATGCTTCTTGGATGGATTCCCAAAAGTTAACTTGTCGCACTTGTGTTTGCGTCGTATAGCCCATCAAATACCCCTGCGCTTCTTCATCAAAGGTTGGTTGAATGGTCGTGGTGAAGGTTTCATCGCCACGCAATACTTCGATGGTTGATTCTTGGGGATTAAACTGAATAAATTGCGACAGTTCCGTTTGGGTTTCCGGTTCCAAGACAGTTCCATCGGCAGCCGTAATTTTCAAGATACGATCCCCACTCATTAATCCCGCTTGAGCGGCGGGGGTATTATCAAGCACTTCGTAAATAACCGGTTGTGAAGGCATAGCCACCACTCCACGGGCTTGAATAATGCCTACCATTAAAACAAAAGCCAATATGAAGTTCATCGTCACACCGGCAAGCATGACGATGACTTGTTGCCAAATGGGTTTATGGTTCAGTTTTTCATCATCTGGCACTTTAGAAAGCCAGAATTCTTCGTCGTCTTCCTCTTCTTCTGGAGTATCCACTTCACCAGCCATGCTGACATACCCTCCAATGGGAAAGGCACGGATTGAAAACAAGGTATTTTTTCCTTGTTTTTGCCAAAGGACAGGCCCAAAGCCAAAGGAAAATTCATGGCAATACACTCCAAACGCTCGAGCGGCCATGAAATGACCGGCTTCATGGATCATAATAATGAAGCCAAGCATTAAAAAGAAAGCGAGAAGGCCAATTAAAAAATTCATAAAGTTATACAAATACCAAATTTTGGTATTTAGACCTCCTTTCGAGTGTTTCAATTTTACCGAAATACCAGCCTTTTTTTAAGAGATCCCATGATTTTCCAAATCTCTTTGAAAAGAACGCAGAAAAGAGCGGTCCAAAAAAGGCTGAAATTCCTTCAGCCTAACGTTTACGGTAAAAGAGAGATTAGAATACCAAACAAGATAAAGTTCATCAAGAGCGAATCCACCCGATCCAAAACCCCTCCATGGCCTGGAAGCAACTGAGAAAAGTCTTTTAAATCGTAAGTGCGTTTAAAGGTGGAAAAGCACAGATCACCGAGTTCAGCAGCCACTGGAGCGAGCAAACAAATAACTAAATTAATCGTTGGATTTAAGCCGTTGAGCCAAAATAGACTGACTAAAAAGGACAACAAAAAGCCAGAAAGCCAACCGCCAAAAAAACCTTCCCACGTCTTCTTGGGGGAAATGCGTGGAATCATTTTGTGTTTACCAAAGAATCGACCAAAGAAGTAGGCTCCGGTATCCGATCCGTAAGTGGCCAAACACAACGTCCATAAATAGCGATGTTCCACAAAGACAAGCGATTGCATGCATAAAAAGGCAATGCCCATCATGACCATATACGTAATAACCGCAAAGCACTCATTTTCCTGAAACGACTCCAAAAAGATGGGCAAAGACCAGACGATCACAAAGCCTAGAGCGATGAAACCAAAAGGTAAGGATGGAATGCCCCATTGAGGACCATAATAAAAGGTAAGGGGCAAGGAAAAAATCCAAAGATCAAGAAACACCATAAGGGCTATTCCCCATTTGGAATAGTTTGGCAAGGCATGCAGCCATTCATACGTGGCACAAAGCACAATGGCTATGCCTAAGGCTTCTAAATACCATCCTCCTAAAATAACTGGAATTAAAACGATGGCGACAATGGCAATGGAGGTAATTACTCTAGTCTTCATCCAAACCTCCAAAGCGCCGATGACGATGGGCGTATTCTTCCAAACAAAGATCGAGTTGCGCCTCATCAAAGTCTGGCCAAGCAATAGGGGTAAAGATCAATTCCGCATAAGCGATTTGCCAAAGTAAAAAGTTTGAAATCCGTAGTTCGCCACTCGTTCGTACCAACAAATCCACAGGCTCTTTGACAAAGAGATAGTCGTAAAATTCTTCCACGCTTAAATCGTTTTCTCGCTCATGAGATTCGACTTCGGCTGCATAACGCTTCATGGCTAAAAGCATTTCGCGCTGACTTCCATAATTAATCGCTAAACAAAGCTCCATACCCGTGTTGATACTGGTTTGATCCACCGCTTTTTGAATAACGGATTGGGTACTTTGTGGAAAGCGTTCCAGTTCGCCAGCAAAAGTAACCCGTATATTGTTGTCCATCAATTCTTTGATGAATTTATTGAAAAATAAACCAGGCAATTTACAAAGGTAAGAAACTTCATCTTCGGGACGTTTCCAGTTTTCCGTAGAAAAAGCGTACAAAATGAGTTTTTGTATACCATGGCGTTGAGCTTCAAGGGCGACATCGCGTACCCGATCGGCCCCTTTTTTATGACCGGCCGTACGGGGCAAATTGCGTGCTTTAGCCCAGCGGCCATTGCCATCCATAATGATGGCGACGGTCTGGGGGATTTTATCCATGACAATCCTTCTTTCCAAGTAGCCAATAGATTGGCGCTTTGTAATGTAGGCAAAAGGGGAAGAGATGCGTAAAAAAAAGCCCTTGCGGGCTTTTGAAAGGGTAGGAAACCTTGGCTACCTTAAGCAAGCAGGTCGGCTTCTTTGGCGGCAGCCAGCACATCCACCTTTTTAATAAATTTATCGGTTAATTTTTGGCAATCGTCGAGCATCTCTTTGGAAACATCTTCGGGAATAGTTTTATTCTTTTTGATTTTATCGTTGCAGTTGCGACGAATGTTGCGCAAATTGACTTTGGCTTCATCGGCATATTTTTTAGCTTCTTTGGCCAATTGTTTACGACGATCAGTGGTTAAAGGAGGCATGTTGATGCGAATGCAATCCGCTTCCGCTTGAGGAGTAACCCCTAAGTTCGCTGCGGAGATCGCATGGTTGATGCTTTTGACCATCGTCCGATCATATGGTTTAACCACCAATTGAGTTCCTTCTAGTACGGAAATTTTGGCCATTTGGTTAATGGGTGTCATTTCTCCATAGTAATCTACACGGACGCGATCCAATAAACTAGCGGAAGCTCGACCGGTACGAATGGTGCGTAAATTGCTTTCAAAGTTTTCAATGACGCCTTCCATATCAAGTTCAGCAAGCTCAAGATATTCGTTTTCCATAAATTCTCCTTGTATTTAAGACCATTATTGGGTAATGGTGGTTCCCGCTACGGTTCCTTCTATCGCTTTTTGGATATTTCCTGGTTCGTTCATATTGAAGACCACTAAATCAATGCCATTATCAAGACACATGGAAATGGCTGTCGCATCCATAACTTTTAAATCTTGGTTTAAAACGTCTAAGAAGGTTAAATGATCAAACTTTTTGGCATCAGGATGTGTTTTGGGATCGGCATCGTAAACACCATCCACTCCATTTTTAGCCATTAAAATCACATCGGCGCCAATTTCGCTCGCGCGAAGCGTAGCGGTGGTATCCGTGGAAAAGTAAGGGGAACCCGTTCCCGCTCCAAAAATAACCACTCGTCCCTTATTCAGGTGGCGTAAAGCCCGACGTAAAATGAAGGGCTCAGCCACCTCGCGCATTTCTACAGCGGTTTGTACCCGTGTATCAACGCCTTCGTTTTCCAAAGCATTTTGTACGGCTAAGGCATTGATGACCGTTCCAAGCATTCCCATATAATCGGCTTGAGCGCGGTTCATTCCAAGGTTTTGGATTTCTTTACCACGGATAAAGTTGCCTCCACCGACTACAATGGCTAGTTCTACACCCGTTTCTTTCACTTTTTTAATTTCTTTGGCGAGTGCTTTGAGTACAGTTGGATCTAAATTTGCATCTTTAGACGAGAGAGCCTCGCCGCTTAACTTAAGTAAAACGCGTTTGTACATGAATTATCGGTCCTTTTCATTCCTGTCTATTATACATGAGGGCTTACTTAAACAAAAGAAACCAATTTCATGGCCTTTTTCTTCCTCGACTGGCCTAAAAAACTCTCTTTTAAAGTGCAACCAACGGTTGACACATTGCAACTTATACATGGTGGCCTTTTTTGACGAAGTTGAGTAGGCTTAAAGCATAGAAAACAAGAGAGGATTTTTTTTACCATGAATTTAGCGCAAAATATTAATACCCTCCGTAAGAAAAATCATTGGAGTCAAGAAGAATTTGCTGCCAAAATGGAAGTTTCAAGACAAGCGGTTTCCAAATGGGAATCCGGCCTATCCACCCCAGATTTAGAAAAACTCATTCGTATGAGTAAACTTTTTAAAGTGAGTATTGATGATTTATTAGAAGCCAATTTAGAAGATGAGGAAGAAGATCCCCCGCTATGGTTCGAATCAAGTGCTTCACAAGAAGAGCTTGAGGACGATTTAACCAAACTGGAAAAAAGTCTTCAACAATTGGAACAAGAAAACGATTCATGGCACACTTGGGAAAAGCAAGATCCTACCTATCATACAGAGGATTATGCCTCTCAAAGGCTTTATAAAGAGGAATCCCAAAATTGGCTTACGCTTACTGAGGCCCAGGAATTTTATCTTTGGTCAAAAAGACGAGCTTCTATGATTGGAGCTGGAGTCTTTTTATGCATTCTTTCCCCCGTCCCCTTATTCTTTTTATTTAGTCTGTTTCACAACAATCCTAATGTCGATGTCATTGCGGGCGGTGGAGGAGTGTGTGCGCTGTTGTTTTTAGTCGCTTTAGCCGTTGGTCTTTTTATTCAAGAACAAGGCCTCAATAAAAAATGGAAATGGCTTGAAACCCAACCCTTTTCCTGCGATCAAGAGGTCAAAGACTTTGCCTATGCCTGTGCCCAACAGGAACAACGCAATCATACTCTTTCCATTGCTCTTGGCGTGTCCCTTTGCGTTCTTTCTCCTATTCCCCTCATTTTAGGGGCGATGCTTTTACCTGAAGAATGGGTAGTCGCTATGGTGGGATTTTTGTTAATGATTGTGGGCCTAGGAGTCTATTTAATCGTTTTGACAAATCTTCGTAAAGAAGGCTGGCAAATGCTTTTACAAGAAGGAGAATATACGCCTTTAGGGAAAAGACAAACACAAGTCCAAGAATCTTTAGGAAGTGTGTATTGGTGTGTGATCACGGGAATTTATTTATGGTGGAGCTTTGCCAGTCAAAAGTGGGACTTTACTTGGATTATTTGGCCTTTAGCGGCGATCGCTTTTGGAATCTTTACTAAACTATTAGCCCAAAATGATCAATAAAAAAAACGAGGAACTCGCTAGGAGTTCTTCGTTTTTTTAAGCCGACATGGTGGGATCAAAATGCCCAGTATCGTGGTTGAAATTTTTTTCAAAGTGTTGATAATCATTGCGGCCTTCCCAATATCCACCCCAAGTAAAACCGTGTTGTAAAAAGAGTTGAACCGCTAAATCATTTTCACTTAACATATGCGGTTGTAAGTTGGTCCGATCGGCATAAGGTTGTCCAGCGGGAGGTAAAACCGTGATCGATCCATCTTCTTCTACAATAACTTGAGGATTGTATAACGAGTTAAAGTCCACCGCAAGTCCCAGGGAGTGTTCATGTTCCATAGGTTGGCCATTTTCATCCCAGGTGAAACCAAGGGCACGAGTAATTCCATCGGTCATAATCGCATTGTCGTCGGCATTATAGCCAATGGGCAACACGACTCGTTGAATAGGATAGGCATTGCGATACAATTCATAAAAAATATCTTCAATATCATCCGCAATGTTTTCATGGACGATCATTTCCCCTACTCGGGTTTGCCCATCAAAATCCACATACAATAAACGCACTAAGCGTAAATCGGCGGGATCCAAGAAAGATTGCTGACTTGAATAAAAATCGTTATCGATTTGAGCTAAGAGTTCGGCACTTACCGGTTGGGAGTAAAATTCAGCCCGAACTTGTTCGGGTGACATCAATTCGGTGCTGACAATGGTTTCCGCTGGAGCGCTAGCAATTTGGGCCATTTCTGCCTCGACTTGAGCCGCTTGGGAAGCTTGAGTGGCTGCGGCAAGACTGGCTTCCAAAGCGGCTTGATCCATTGTGGCCACAGAAGTACTTACTTCAGAAGCACTGGCCACGCTGGCAGACGCTTGAGTACTGGCTGGCGGATTTTCCGTTTTTGAGCTACATCCCCAAAGAGGGATAAGCAGAAAACTAGCCAGTAAAGAAAATCTTTTTTTTAATTGAGTCAATTTTTATTCCTCCAAGTCTTTTGATTTTTTATTGATGAGTGGAAGAAGCGGGCTTTTTAAAAATAATGAACTTCGAGAAAATATAATTCAAAATCACGACGATGACATTCGCTACAATTTTCCAAAAAAGTCCATTCATCCCCATCATATCGACCGCCCAATACATAATGCCAAGATCAAATACTTCGGAAACAATGCGAAAGCCAATAAAGGAGAAAAACTCTTTGAGATCTTCTTTCCAACCCGTATTGCGACTTTCAAATACCCACAATTTATTGGTGATAAAAGCCATTAAGACTGCGACCACCCAAGCGACTAAAGTACTAGCCATATTGGAAATGTGACACACATCATAACAGAGCCAATAGGTGACTACATTGGCTAAAGTCGACATTACACCCCAAAATAAGTACGTAATGGGTTCTTTATATTGATAAAACAATTGCTTAATCATAAATCCTCTCTTTCTGTCCTATTGTAGTCTTTTGGTATAAAAAAAGAATCCTCATTTGAGGATTCTTTCGTTCTTGACTGAGACACCAATTACTTGTTGGCGGCTTCCATTTGTGCTGCTACTTCAGCGGCAAAATCTTCTTCTTTTTTCTCAATGCCTTCACCAACTTGGAAACGGATGAATTCTACAACAGAAGCTCCATTTTCTTTGAGATAAGCACTGACTTTTTTCTTGGATTCTAAGAAGTATTCTTGGTCAAGTAAGCATTCTTCTTGGAAGTGTTTGGATACTTTGCCTTTGAGGATGCCTTCGATCATCTTTTCGGGTTTACCCGCTAATTTTGGATCTTCAGCCATAATCTTCTTTTGAACCTCAGTTTCGTGAGCAATCACATCAGCAGGAATATCGCTTTGGCTTACATACAATGGACGCATGGAAGCTACTTGCATGGCGATGTTTTTAGCCACTTCAGCCGAAGCACCATTTAATACCACAAGAGCCGAAATTGCCCCTTTGTTGTGCATATAAGCACCAAAGGTTTGATCATCGGTTTTGTTTACGATAGCTAAACGACGAAGAGTGATCTTTTCACCGATCGTTGCAGTAGCGGATAAGATCAAATCGTTGATCGTACCGGAAGGAAGCTCGATTTGTAAAGCTTCTTCAACCGTAGCAGGTTGATTTGCCGAAAGGGCACCTTGGATCGTATCAAGAAGTTCTAAGAACTGATCGTTTTTGGAAACGAAGTCGGTTTCGGAGTTTACTTCGAAAATAACTGCTGTATTGCCTTCTACCGCAACACGAGTTAAACCTTCAGCCGCAACGCGTCCAGCTTTTTTGGCACTTTTTGCCATACCGTTTTCGCGTAACCAGTCAATGGCTTTTTCCATATCTCCGTTGGTAGCAGTCAAGGCTTTTTTGCAGTCCATCATGCCAGCCGCGGTTCTTTCGCGCAGTTCTTTTACTTGTTTTGCAGTAATTGCCATGATTTACTCCCTCTTTTAGTTTTTGTCAGCCGTTTTTGGTTGTTCGTCTGTAGTTTTTTCAACGTTTTTGTTTTCGTTACGTGGAGCACGTGGAGCTTGGCCATCACGTGGAGCACGCGTATTGGCGCCGCGATTGTTGTAGGGACGACGATTTGCGTTGCGACGTTCCATATTTCTCTTACGACGTTCTTCGTTTCTTTGACGACGACGACGTTCGTTTTCAGCGATTTGCGCTTCAACGTTACGGATGACATCTTCCATGTTGATGTCTTCTTCTGGATTATCGAGGTAAGCGATTTCTAACAAACCACCTTTAGCATCCACAATGGCATCCGCCAAAATAGTGGTCAAAAGTTTGATGGAGCGGTTTGCATCATCGTTACTGGCGATAGGATAATCCGCATCATCTGGGTCGCAGTTGGTATCGAGCATTGCAAAAACAGGAATGCCCAATTTTTTCGCTTCTGCTACGGCGTTGTGTTCTTCTTTTGGATCCACAATAACAACCGCATCAGGAAGTTTTTTCATTTCTTTAATTCCACCAAGAGACGTTTCAAGTTTGGATTTTTCTTTTAAAATCTGTGCTTGTTCTTTTTTGGTGTAAAGAGCGAGTTTTCCAGAAGCTTCCATTTCTTCGATCTCGATCAAACGTTTAATTCGTTTTTGGATCGTGCGGAAGTTGGTTAAAAGGCCACCTAACCAGCGTTTGTTAACATAGAAAGAACCAGAGCGAAGCGCTTGTTCTTCAATGATGTCCGCAGCTTGTTTTTTCGTACCAACAAAGAGTACTTTTCCACCTCTTTCCGAGATGGCTTTTAATTCGCTGTAGGCGTCTTCGATTTGTTCGAGGGTTTTGTTTAAATCGACGATGTAAGTCCCATTTCTACTTGTGTAGATATAGGGTTTCATTTTTGGGTTCCATTTGCGGGTCTGATGGCCAAAATGCACACCAGATTCCAGCATTTTTTTCATGGATACAATGTTTGACATAAAAATCCTTTCCGTTAGTCCTCCATCAGTTCCAAGGAATGCAACACGTTTTGTGCACGGACATTCCAATTCCTGATGTGTGTATTTGCGATTCTAAACCGCAAGGCAAAGTATAACAAAAGCCTGCCGCCCCTTCAACCTTTGTTCTTTTTTTTGAACAAAAATTTTAATGTGAAGCTTGACAATAGGACGGCAGGCCAGTAGGCAATTTCTTAATTGGTGATAGAGTCTTGAAAATCGGCGTTGAGTACTTGAGCGACTTCATCAATACGGGCTAAGGCATTTTGAGCTAATTTTTCTTTTCGCTCCTTTTTGCGCACCTTTTCGGGTAATTCAAAAAGGCCAAAGTTCGCATTCATGGGTTGAAAGTGTTTGGGATCGGCATGGGAAATATAGTAGGCTTGCGAGCCAATGGCCGTTTGTCGTCCGAGAAGAACGGGTTCTTTTCCTAACAACTGCCGTGCTAAAGAAATACCCGCTAATAAACCAGAAGCGGCACTTTCCACATAACCTTCTACGCCACTAATTTGACCCGCAAAAAAGAGATCGGGACGCAATTTGCAACGATATTGTTCATCCAATACCGTTGGAGCACATAAAAATGAATTGCGATGCATGACACCATAGCGGGCAAATTTTGCGTGTTCTAAGCCTGGAATCATGGAAAAGACTCGCTTTTGTTCGGGCCAAGTTAAGTGGGTTTGAAACCCTACTATATTATAGAGCGTTGCACTCACGTTATCTTGACGCAATTGTACGACGGCTACGGGATGCTCTCCTTCTCGTTCTAGACCGACTGGTTTTAAAGGGCCAAACAATAAGGTTTGAAATCCTCGCCGCGCCATTTCTTCAACAGGCATACACCCTTCAAACACTTTGGGATCTTTTTCAAATTCATGCAATTCCACGCACTGAGCTTGAATCAAAGCCTGATAAAAAGCTTCATACTCTTCTTGATTCATTGCACAATTGATATAGGAAGCTTCTCCTTTATCATAGCGCGATTTGAAATACGCCTTGGAAAAGTCAATGGAGTCTTTTTCAACAATAGGGGCCGCCGCATCAAAGAAATGCATCGCCTCTTGACCGGTTAGGTTGGTGATTTCTTGAGCTAAAGAATCGGCACAAAGTGGGCCGGCTGCAAGGATGGTTGGCCCTTGAGGGATAGTGAGAACTTCCTCTTGAACGACTTCAATGAAGGGATGCTCTTTAATGCGCTTGGTGATGGTTTTTGAAAAACCTTCCCGATCCACAGCCAGCGCACTGCCCGCGGGAACCCGATTTTCATCTGCTGCTTGCAAAATAAGAGAATGCAAACGGCGCATTTCTTCTTTCATTACGCCAACTGCATTGTTAAGAGAATCCGAACGCAAGGAATTGGAACACACCAACTCAGCAAATTGATCCGTATGAAAAGCGGGGGCAAATTTTTTGGGGCGCATTTCATACAATCGAACTTGAATGCCACGATTGGCAAGTTGCCAAGCTGCTTCGCATCCGGCTAAACCAGCTCCAACGACCGAAACGATCAACGGACTAGTCATGAGAATCCTCAGAAGTCTCAAAGCGAACTTCTTCAAAGACGTCTTGTTCCTTTACAGAGGAATTTTCGCTCTCACTCAAGTCCAGCGTCGCGCTTTGATCAATGATATCCTCTTGTTCTTTAGCTGGTTTCTTGGCCGCTTCCTTAGAGGATTTTTTGATGTAGTGACAATGGGGATAATTGGAGCAACCAATAAAGGGTTTGCCATAACGGCTTACCCGTTCTACGAGTTCATGACCGCATTCGGGGCAAAATTCGCCAGTTAAAACGGGCTTTGGTTTTTCCTT
>CAYMGC010000051.1:0-11184 GCA_964389885.1 uncultured Erysipelotrichaceae bacterium
TAGTATAGCTTATCCTTTTTGGGGATGCAATTGCTTTTTGAAAAAAATTTAAAATTTTTTGAGCAGCTCTTCACTCTACTGATATTACTCTAGGTGTTCCATGGTTTTATATATTCTTTTTCGATAAACTTTGTTCTGACCATTGACGCAAACCTATCACGATACGATTGCCTTTCTTTGTAAGATCGCTTTTTGATGGCCTAGTCATCACTTGAAATGATTGCAACCTCTGGTACGAGTTCCAAGAACATTTCACAACAATCCCCTATGATAAAAACGTAAAGGATAGAGAACTCCATACGAAACATCACTTGGTCTCTAAGAATCTTTTCCTTGAATTCGCGTATAAAGAGCGTTTGAGATAAGAAATGGCCTTAAATGGCTAAAGAAGAGAGGAAGCATCATCTTCTCTTTCTACTTTTTCTTTTTACACTAAAATAGATTCCATCTTTTGAGTTGTTACATTTGAGGCTTTTTTCTCTTTAAATGATTTTAAAAAAAGCATTATGGTTTTAATCAATGAGAGGCCAAGATTCTCAAAAACTTTTGAGAAAAGATTTTAGAAAGGAGAAAAGGGGAAAAGAATTATCCCTTTTAAAATCATGAAAATATTAGTTGTAGAAGATGAACCTCGTTTAGCGCAAGCCACTGCGGCGATGTTAAAAAATCATGCCTATCAAGTGGATATCGCCTACGATGGCCAAACGGGAGCCGAAAAGGCCAGTAGTGGAATTTATGATTTAGTGGTTTTAGATGTCATGCTTCCTAAAAAAGATGGCTTTGAAATTTTAGAAGACATTCGGGCCCTTGCTCCAGAAACAAAAGTTATCATGTTGACCGCTCGCGGTGAATTGTCCGATAAGCTCAACGGATTAAAAAATGGGGCAGATGATTACATGACCAAGCCTTTCCATATGGAAGAGCTTTTAGCACGGGTAGATATTCAACTCAAAAAACAAACAGGCATTCAAAAAAATCGTTTAAGCCTTGGGAATACTTATTTGGATTTATCAAGTGGCCTTTTAGGAAGCCAAGTTTCGGGCGAAGTGCTTCCTGTCTCGGGAAAAGAGTATGCCCTTTTGGAATATTTTTTATCTCATCCAAGTCAAATTTTATCCAAAGAACAAATCTATTCCAAAGTTTGGGGATGGGATAATGATATTGAGTCCAATAACCTAGAAGCCTATTTATCTTTTATACGCAAAAAGTTGCGTCTTTTAGAAAGTGATTTGGAAATTAAATCCGTGCGTGGACTAGGCTATCGCATCCATTTGAAAAATGCGTGAATTAAAACGGAAAATGTTATGGAGCTTGTTTGCCCTTTTTACTCTTTTGGTTTTATTGCTTACCGGTCTTGAAAATTATCAAGCCTATACGGAGGCTAGAGAAGAGTTACAAAGCTCCTTGTTGAAAATTAGTGAAGTTTCGGGCGAAATTATGGGGATTAGCTTTGGACCATGGAAGCGTCAAACCTCCACAAGCTTAACAACTCCTTTCGATTCTCAAGAAAATGTAGAACAAGAAGATGATCCGGATATGGATCGACTCTCCTTAATTTATGAAAATCCCGTCTTTCTCATTGCAATGGATCGGGGGACCCCTTGGAAAATCTACTCGGCTTCCTTTGAAGAGATGGATGTCGATGAATTGATTGAGGATGCCGATGAAATTGGTCATGAGCAACCTACTGGAGTGATGTATACCGGCAATTTATATGTCGATCAAATTGCTTGGTATTATGCAACGCCTTCCGCCTTAGTAATGATTGGCTTGAAAAAGATTTCTCAAAAGCTTTTACGGACCTTACTTTGGTCATTGCTTACCGCTCTTTTTTTTGAAGTGGTTCTTTTCTTTGTGTGTCGCAAAGCCGCTGATTGGATGACTGCTCCCATTGAAAAAACGATGGAAAAACAAAAACAGTTCATTGCCGATGCAAGCCATGAACTCAAAACACCTGTGGCCATTATTTTGGCCAACGCGGAAGCTATGGAACAAGACCCCCAAGCCCGATGGCTTGAAAACATCAAAGAAGAAGCCAATCGCATGAATGGCTTAATTGTCAATTTGTTGGATTTAACCAAAGCCGATGCGGGAAAAGTGACGCTTGCCAAATTGAATCTTTCTCATCTTTTGGAAAAGCAATGCTTAATTATGGAAGCCTATATGTTTGAAAAGCATATCGTTTTGGAAGAAGACATCGAACCTGAGGTTTTTGTGATGGGGGAAAGTGCCTCCTTGCAACAAGTCATAGCCATTTTGATCGATAACGCCATCGCTCATAGCACGGGCTTAATAAAAGCGAGCTTAATTCGTAAGGGAAAAGAAGCAATATTAACCATTTCAAATACTGGAGAGGCTATTTCTGCAGAGGAACAAGAGAAAATTTTTGAACGCTTTTATCGGGCAGATAGTTCTCGCAATAGCTCCGCTGGACGCTATGGATTGGGTTTAGCGATTGCTAAAAGCATTGTGGAAAGCCATCAAGGAAAAATTAAAGTGCATTGTGAGCAAGGAATGACTTCTTTTTCCATTTCCCTTAAAGCCACTTAATCGTTATTTTCCATTCATCTTTTGTGTTATTTCTCAAAGTCTGTAACGAATAGTCAACAATTCGTTCAGACTTTTTTCTTTTATACTTGTAGAGATTAAAGGAAAGGGATTAAAAACAGTTTAGGCCACAAAAGATGGTAATATTATAAATTTAATAATATTCCTTGAGGTCGGGAGTTTGATCCCCCATGTTCCACCAATTAGAAAGAAGCTTTTATGAGGTATGAACTCTTAGCGAAATGTTACTATAATCCAAATATTGATCATGAAGCCATTTATCAAGAAAGATTTGATGCTTTAGATACAATTCATTTCGACTTTCAAATTCATGGAGCGGAAGCCTTCTTTTTTATGGCTCCTGAAATCTCTAGACTGATTACAGCTATTTACAAAAAAAATGAAAAGTTTTCTCAATTTGAAAACGAAATTCCAGTCCTTAAGACTGTGATGAAGAGCTGTATATTCCAAGAAATCGAAATGACCAATGAAATAGAGGGAGTTCATAGCACGCGACGAGAACTACAAGAAGCTTATGATAAGTCAAAAGAGAAAGACAGTCATGGAAAGTTTGTAGGGCAAATGCGACAATATGTAAAGCTTTGGAATGGAACGAACTCAAGATTTCCAAAAAGCTGTGATGAAATTAGATCTATTTATGACCATTTACTTTATGAAGATGTTTTACGCGATAACCCAGTGGATAATAAACTAGATGGAAAAATATTTAGAGGAAATCCGGTCAATATTGGTGGGGGAAATGGAATTATTCATAGAGGGGAAGTGCTTGAAGAAGAGATTATTCGAATTTTAGAGACTTCTATCAAAATTCTTGATCAATCCCAGATCGATCCCATTCTTCAAGCCGCTTTATTTCACTTTATTTTTGGATACGTTCATCCCTTTTATGATGGAAATGGCCGTTTGGCTCGATATCTCAGTCAAATTAAATTAGCAGAAGTTTTGAAATCGGCAGGTATTTTGAATTTATCTTTAGCGATTCGACAAGATCGGTCCAAATACTACAAAGCCTTTTCTGAATGCGAAAAATATTGGAATAGAGGAGATTTAACTCCCTTTACGATCTCCTTTTTGGAATTTATAGATACAGCTATGGAAAATGGTTTACAAACAGTAGAGGAATTTTATTACAAATATAATTTTGGAGTAGAAGCTCTGTAAAAAATTTCTTCTAAAAAGGCCGATTTTTTATTTTTATCTACTTCTAGCCTATTTGAAGGAATGCTTTTGACGCAAAAAGAGATGAGTATTGGTATGGGCAAAAGTTGAGTACCGTTACAAAATCACTTAACAAATAGAGTGACTATATCTATAAGAATACTCAGCATAAATCCTATACCTACTACTTAGATCTTCATAAAATTTTTAATCTAAATAAGTAAGAGGATGGTCCGTGTGGTTCATCCTCTTTTTTTATGCGTTCTCAATTTGCTCTTAAGATACCTCAATTTTCAATCCTAAAAAGTCAACACAGTCCCCTCAAACTTAAGCCTATCCCCTAAGATTCGAGATAGTGAAGGGCGCTCTTAGAAGGGCCAAAACGTTTAATTCGGACAAGAGAAATAAGAAATTCCCATATAAATCACTTTTATGTGAAAAAATCTTTAAAATCAAACGAAATAATTTAGAAAGTTAGTTTAAACTAATTCAATCTTGACCGTAAATAGTTAGCTATAGTAAACTCAAAATACAAATAGTTAGTTATAACAAACACAACGATAGATATAGCAAATTTTTCCAAAGAAAGGAGGTCTAGTATGCCTCTTTGTTTTGGCCAACCTGGCCGCTTATACCAAATTGTTCACATCAGTCAAAATGACAAATTACGTCGTCATCTTGGACATCTTGGTCTAGTGGAAAATGAAACCATCTCTTTGCAACAATCGATAAGCCAAAACCTTATTGTCGAAGTTAAAGGGACTCGCATTGCCCTAGACAAGACCATTGCCAGTCGCATTCAAGTTCAAGAGATTTAAGACTTTAGAAAAATAAAGAAAGAAAGGAGAAAAGGATGACTTTAAATGCTTTAAAGCCTGGAGATCAGGCAACCATTCAAAAGATTCAAGCAACTGGAGCTTTAAAGCGCCGTTTGATGGATATGGGATTAACCAAGGGAACCGCTCTTGAAGTAAAAAAGCTAGCCCCTCTAGGCGATCCTATGGAAATCACCATTCGAGGATATGAATTGACTTTACGCAAAAAGGAATGTGAATGCGTAGAGGTCGCTCAAGTATAAAAGGAGTGAACGATGATTCAAATTGCCTTAGCCGGAAATCCAAACTCCGGTAAAACAACAATCTTCAATGCGCTCACTGGCTCTTCGCAATATGTAGGAAACTGGCCAGGGGTAACCGTGGAGAAAAAAGAAGGAATTTATAAAGGAGAGTCCAACATCAAAATTCAAGACTTGCCTGGAATTTATTCCTTATCTCCTTATTCACCCGAAGAACGGGTTAGTCGTACCTACTTAAGTGATCAAAAACCGGATGCAATTTTAAACGTTGTAGATGCCACAAATATTGAGCGTAACTTGTACTTAACCAGTCAATTGCTTGAACTTGGTCTTCCCATGGTCGTGGTTTTAAACATGATGGATCTCGTTCGCAAGCAACAAGACCAAATCAATACGCAAGAATTATCCAAAAAACTTGGTTGTCCTGTGATTGAAGTCTCAGCCATCCATAAAGAAGGGTTAGACGAAGCGATGAAAGCCATCGTCAAAGTCATTGAGACCAACCAAATTCCTCATCCCGCCCAATTTTCCCCTACAGTGGAAAAAGCCATTGGACAAATTGAATCTCTTTTCCCAAAGGATCTTGCCAATCGCTATTTAGCCATCAAAGTATTGGAAAAAGATGAACTCATTTTAGAGCAATTGCATCTTTCTTCACGGGATACCGAAAAAATCAATGCCATCCGAAGTAGCTTAGAGCAAACCATGGACGATGATGCGGAAAGCATTATTACCAATGAACGCTATGAATGGATTGCAAACGTATTAGCCAATACCTGGAAGAAAAATACCACCCATACTCTTTCTATTTCTGAACGGATTGACCAAATCCTTACCAATCGCTTTTTAGCTCTTCCTATTTTTGCTTTGGTTATGGCGGTGGTGTATTACTTAGCTATTTCCACAGTGGGAACTTGGGCTACCGATTGGATCAATGATGTCTTCATTGGCGAATGGGCTCAAGGGGGAATGAGCGCTTGGTTAGAAAGCATTCATGCTTCCGAGTGGGTCATTTCTCTTGTGGTGGATGGCATTATTGGTGGGATTGGCGCTCCTCTTGGCTTTTTACCCCAAATGGCGGTGATCTTTTTAGCTCTTTCCTTTTTAGAGGATTGTGGCTACATGAGCCGTATTGCCTTTATTATGGATCGTGTCTTTAGACGCTTTGGTCTTTCGGGAAAATCGTTCATTTCTTTTATGGTTTCCACCGGTTGTGGTGTTCCTGGAATTTTAGCCGCTCGGACAATTGAAGAAGACCGCGATCGTAAAATGACTATGATTGTCACCACTTCAATGCCTTGTGGCGCCAAACTTCCCATCATTGCTCTTATTGCAGGAGCTATTTTAGGAAATGGCGATTCTTGGTGGATTGCGTGGGCTACGTATATGTTTGGGATTGCGGCCATCATTCTTTCTGCTATTGTGTTAAAACACACTAAAGCCTTCGCTGGAGAAGCGGCTCCTTTTATTATGGAACTTCCCGCTTACCATTGGCCTCGTTTAAGTAATGTCTTACGGCAAACATGGCAACGTTGCTGGCACTTCTTGAAGAAAGCTGGAACGATTCTCTTTGCCTGCTGTGCTGTGACTTGGTTTTTATTGTCCTTTGGAATTGACGAAGCAGGTTTTGGCTTAGTAGAAACCCAAGACTCCTTTTTAGCCATTTTAAGTGGTTGGATTGCTCCAATTTTTGCTCCACTTGGCTTTGGCAATTGGCAAGCTACTGCTGCAGCTTTGTCTGGATTTGTAGCAAAAGAACAAATCGTTTCGACTATGGGCATTTTATCCAATGTAGTGGATGATAGCACTGCGAATCCAGAGCTTTTATCCGCTGTAAGTGCGATGTTTCCAAGTGCTCTAGCTGCGGTATCCTTCTTGATTTTTAACTTATTGGATGCGCCGTGCTTAGCTGCTATTTCCACATTGGCTAAAGAAATGAATAGTTTAAAGTGGACGATGTTTTCTGTAGGATGGCAAATGTTTTATGCCTACACCATGTCCTTAATGGTTTACCAATTGGGAACTTGGATGACAACAGGCCTCTTTAGCTTAGGTACCGTTTTAGCCTTAGTGATTTTAGCTTGGTATCTCTACCAAATCTTCAAACCACTTTTTAAACGGTCTTCAAATTTGGTGGCTAGCCCTTCTCATTCTTAAAATTCTGATTTTATTTGGCGGTTTGTCTAAAAACAAACCGCTTTTTTTTGCGTTTGTGAGCTGATTTGAGGATAAGCTTAAAGCTTAAGGAAGGAGAGCTTTTAAAGCTAAATTTTGGTAAAGTGGAAATTGTATCTCTAAGAAAGGAATTGTCTTATGCAAGCCTTGAAAGAAACCCTCGCTAAGTATTGGTGGATATTGGCCACAATTTCTATGGTCTTACTTTTCTTATGTTCTTATATTGGTTGGTATGTTGTAGCCAATATGACGGTCTTTGCCGGAGCCTATTACGTGGTTCGTAAAGCCAAACTACGTAAACAGCGTGTTTTAGAAAATAAAGACATCTTGCGTCGTATGGATCGCAAACAACGCAAACAATTTTTTGAACTCGATGATCAAGAAAGTCGCAATCTGGCCAGTTCCACAACACTTATTTTTTGGTTAAATATTGCCTGTTTGTTCTTGGACATCTATATCTATCTTTTCAATTTTCTCAATCAAAGAATCCTAAGCCTTTTTGATTGGTGGAAGGAAAATATAGCCATTAATTTGACGCTTTTAATTGTGGCTCTTCTTTTTGATATTCTTTTTTTAATCGGCTGGAAAGAGTATTTAAACACCTTAAAGATTCAAGCCCGACCTGAACCTAAGACTTCTAAAAACTCCTCTAAAAAGGTTAAAAAGCCTTTACGCGATAAAACCTTTACCAGTGCCTATACCAAACAAAAATAAAGAAAGAAGGAATTGGGATGGGACAAACATCGGATCTTGAAAAAGAAGAACGCTTAAAAATTTTGATTCAAAATCTTAAAGCCTGTCGTGAATGCCAAGAACGCTTTGGCTTTGAGCCACATCCAATTCAATGGGGAGCAATCGATGCGAAGATTTTAATCGTTTCTCAAGCTCCTGGTTGGCGCGTTCATGAAATAGGAAGACCCTTTAGCGATCTTTCTGGAAAAAAATTACGCCAACAATGGTTTGGTGTAAGTGAAGAGCAATTTTATAATCCTCATCTTTTTTATTTCACCAATGCAGGCCATTGTTTTCCAGGTAAAACTAAAAACAACACGGATAAAAAGCCACCTCGCATTTGTTGGGAGAAGTGGAGTCAGCATGAAGTGGAATTGCTTGATCAATGTGAACTATATATCGTTATTGGCAGCGAAGCGGCCAATCGTATGTTTCCCGGTCGTAAGCTTACAGATTTAGTATTTTCCGATTTAACTGTTCATGGAAGGCCATGTTTTGTCTTACCACATCCCTCACCTTTGAACTTCCGCTGGCCTCAAGCGCATCCAGAATTTGAAGCAAAGGTTTTACCTCGTTTGCGTCAATCGATTGCCCAAGCTTTGTCATTGGATCCTAATTTGATCCAACCTCAATCGGGAAAAGAAAGTTGGGAAAATTAAAAAATGAGGAGATATCCTAAAGAGATATTTCCTCATTTTTATAAAAAAAAACGAACTCTAAATTAGAGTTCGAATAAATTCTAAATGGCTGGAGTAACTGGATTCGAACCAGTGAAATGCAGGAGTCAAAGTCCTGTGCCTTACCGCTTGGCTATACTCCAATAATTTATGGTGACGGCTTATTGGCCTCTCGTTGTTACCTCAATTAGTATATCATCCTTTAAAGGAGTGTCAATAAACTTTTAAATTTTTTTCTGTGTTTCGATTTGGTTATTAACCGCGCGCTCTTTCAAAAACAGTTTATCATTTCGAACTAGAAAAAAGTAGCTTGAGTCCTACAATGAGGAAGGGAAGGATTATAGGTGCCAAATTGCCTTAGCTTAAAAAGAAAGCTATAATCAATAGATAGAAATTTTCCCTTGTTTATAGAAAACAAAACAAATATATCACAACTTACTAGAAAGGAGAAAACATGGCAAAACAAGATATGATTGAACTCGATGGCTTAGTGGTGGATACCCTTCCTAATGCCGTCTTTAAAGTACAACTTGAAAATGGACGTGAAATTCTTGCTCATGTCTCTGGCAAAATCCGAATGCATCACATTCGCATTCTTCCAGGAGATCGGGTAAGAGTGGATATTTCTCCCTATGATCTCACCCGCGGTCGTATTACGTTCCGTTATAAATAGTCAGATTTATTAGTTCCATTTTTAAGATGGAACAATTTCATTAAGGAGGTTTATCTCATGGAAGTTTTTTCTAGAGCGACTTTTACACAACTTCCAGATGGGTCCGATACCCGTGGTACGTTCGTTTTTGAACCCTTAGCTCGTGGATTTGGAACCACCATTGGAAACTCAATTTGTCGCACATTGCTTTCCAATCTTCCCGGTATGGCTGTGATTGGTTTTCGCATTGAAGGAGTTGATCCCAATGCAATTGTGGCTGATCAAATTGAGGAAGATATTGTTCGTTTAAAATTGAATGCTAAAGCATTACAAGTTGAAATCGATGCCGATGAAGACAGTGACAAGAAAAATGAAGTATTGACCTTCCACTTAAATAAAGTAGAAGGACCTTATACCGTAAAAGCCGGTGATTTAGTGGCGCCTGAAAATGCCAATGTCATTGATCCCGATCATGTCATTTGTCATGTCAAAGAAGGGCAAAGCTTAGAGATGGATCTCTATGCAGGACGCAATACTGGCTATCGCACGGCACTTGAAGTGGCCGAAGAGTTTCCTCTACCCGCTGGAACCATTTGTCTTGATACCGTATTTACTCCAATTAAATCGGCTGACTATAAATCTGAACCTACCATGCTTGGCCATGATACCAAATATGATAAGGTGACGATTAAAGTTCATACCAATGGCACCATTATGCCTATTAATGCCATTAATGAAGCCTGTGAAATTTTGATCTCTTATTTGGATGAATTAATTCCATTTGGCCATTTGGATTTAACCGAAAGCTTTACTGTGGTATTGCCTACAGCCAAAGAAGTGTCTAAATCGTCCTTAACCATGATTGAAGATCTTGAACTTTCCGTTCGCTCTTACAATTGCCTCAAACGGGCTGGTATCCAAACCGTAGAAGAACTTACTCAACGTACGGAAGAAGATATGATGCATGTCAAGAACTTGGGAAAGAAATCTCTACAAGAAGTCAAATTACGTCTCGAAGCTCTTGGACTTGGTTTTAAAACCTACGATTAAGTAATACTTTTCCATCTATTTCCATATGTGGTTACACCTTTTTTGGGTGTACCACTTTTTTTATTGGAAGTTATAAGCTAGAATCCTTATATGAAAATTGTTGAAAATAAATGAAAGAAAAATGTAACAATTTTCAGAAGGTAAATTCCTTGCCCTTTCTCAAAATCAATATATGATTAGTCAAGGATAACTTTTCTTTAAGTAAAATAAATTAAGCTTCTAAACGCATTGGAAAAGAAAACTTTGGATCCTTGAAGCCTTTGACTTTCGGTTCCAAGGAGAGGCGTTTAAAATAAAAGAAATTTTTCTAAAATTCTTAAGTCAAGGTCAAAATCTCTTTTAGAACCTACCCAGAAGTAGTGATGAACAAATATCAGATGGTAAAACTTGGTGTTCTCATTGATAGATTTTTCCTAGATTTCGATGATCTTCTACCAAAATAGTTGGAAACAAAAAGAAGATCTTAAGAAAAGTGGTTTCTCTTATCACAAGCCCAAAAAGATAAATTCTAAATTTTACTTATTCCTTATGCAAATAACTCTTGAAGTGAATTCATAAGAGGTTTATCATGTTTCTGATGAAATGAAAGGGCTTTTCTTTAGAAAAATTCTGAAAAAATTCTATCTTTTCTTTCCCTCAGAAAAGATAGAGTTTAAAAATAAAAAAGATGATAAAGAAGAGGAAAGAGAGGTAAAAGCTCATGGCAAAAGATTATTTCAAAAACGCAAAAGAGATCGTTAACACACTCTTAGAAAACATGTCTCGTCACAACGAACTCGATGATTCTCAATACTATACCATCGATGTATTAAATGTAGAGGATACGACTGCCCGTGTCATGGTATGCAATGAATATCGTTATCTTACAAAAGAAGAAGGTACTTGGACAGTGGTACCTGAAAGTGAATTTTTAGCCAAAGCTACTTTATAGCGTGCAAAAAGCGACGGTTTATCCTGTCGCTTTTTTGCGTTTCTCTTCTTCTTTTTTCTTTTTAGGTCGAGGTTACCTCGACTTTTTTTGTTTCTCTTCATTTTTCTTCTTTCTTTTTGAAAAGCAGAGCATATTTTAAAGTGGTCGATCTTTAAGGGAATATAAT
>CAYMGC010000052.1:0-11097 GCA_964389885.1 uncultured Erysipelotrichaceae bacterium
CGATATCTCCACCATCGTGTTGAATATAAGGCCGAATTTTATTCATAATGCCTTCAGCTTTTTCTTCCCACAAAGTGCGTTCTTGACGAGTTAAAGGTTTTCCTGGTTCAACAGGACGAATCGTAACTACTTCTTCTTGAACTGGAGCAGTTTCTTGTGTTTCAAGGGTTTTTTCATTTTCTTGAGAAGACATAAATTTTCTGCTACTCAAAATAGGGACAAAAATACCCATATTGAGAAAATTCCTGCTTCAACCTGTATGCTTTGGATTATAAATAATCTACTCATGTACAGTCCACAGGCGTTAATTCCCGTATAGCCTACGGTACATACTTTGCTTGATTAGACAGTCTGATAAGTCAGACAATCCCTCAGGGCTTGCATTGAAATCCCTGTCTTCACAGAACAAATATAAGTCTGCTTAAATCAGGCTTGATTCAGCCTCAGACAGGTTTTGCTTGAGAATAAAATCTGTCAACAAATCGAAGTTCAACGTCATATTCCTGGCCTTTTGCAGTTATCTTCGTTCTGAACTCAAAAAATTTCTGCTGTGCAATTGCCTTTGAAAGATGTCTTCATCATTGGGCTGATATTTAGATTTTCAAGCGTTATCCATGCCAGTTTGGGTTTCACCAGTTCTGAAATCACCTTATCAGTTCTGACACAGTCAAGTATGGGATGAAGTCTTTGTACTTTCAGCTTTTGTGTTTGGATATTTTGTCGAGTAACTTCTCCTTTCATATTTTATTTGGTAACTTTTTCAGACTTTCTTCCTCGAAAGTCCTTCTAAAAAGAAACTATTTATAAAGAGCATTTTTTCTCGCTCAAAATTTTAAACGTGTAAAAAGACGGGAGCCATTAAAAAGGGCAAAATCAGACCAATGAGAAACCCACCAAGAACTTCAATGGTTTTATGACCAAGTACCGTTTTGAGCTTTTGAGAGTATAAGGGACTGTCCAATTCAACGGTTCCAGACTTTTTGAGGTCTTGAATCAGCTCTTGGGTAAGTTCAATGCTCTTGCCAGTATAGTACCGCACGTGACAAGCGTCATACATGACAATACAAGAAAAGACAGCGGTTACCGCAAACAAAGCCGAATCAAATCCCTCTTGCATTCCAATGGCCATGGATAAAGCGGTAACGGTGGAGGAATGCGACGAAGGAAAACCACCAGAGGCTAAAGCCCAGCGTGGATCCCACTTGCCGGTTTGATAATAAAAAACCGGAACTTTTAAAATTTGAGCTAACACATCCGCAAACAAGGCGGTTAAAAGCGGAAATAGGGAAGAGGGGAACATGGTTATCCTTTCTTCAAGTTCAAAGCAAAATAGGTATATTTCACTTTTTTAGCTTAACAAATGTTCTTCTTTTCATCTTATTCCTTCTAAGCGTTGTTTTTGACAAGAAACCTCTAGAAAAAAACGCCTTTAGAAAAAAGAGATTTTTAGAAAGGGAGAGGTTCTTATCACTGCAATGCCGGATATCAAAAATGTTATAATGTAAGCGAATATCAATCAGGAGGATAATTGTGATTAAACTTGATTTGACCCATGCCAAACTCAGTGAATCGCCAAGCGTCTGGAAAGACAAGGTCGCTGAGATCAATGAAAGCCTCGTGAATGGCACTTGCCAAGGAAATGACTTCATTGGCTGGATGACATGGCATGAAGATTACGATAAAGAAGAATTCGCTCGCATTTTAGCTGCTGCCAAACGCATTCAAGACAACAGTGACGTATTGGTTGTTTGTGGGATTGGAGGAAGCTACCTTGGTCCACGCGCAGCCATCGAAATGGTCAATGGTTTGTATCCAAGTGACCAAAAAGTAGAAGTCATCTACACTGGTAATACTTTCTCCTCAACTTACATCAATCAAGTTATGGAGTATATTAAAGACAAACGCGTTACCGTAAACGTCATTTCTAAATCCGGTACCACAACTGAAACTGCCATTGCCTTCCGTATTTTAAAACAATTCATGGAAGACAAATATGGTGACGAAGCCAAAGATCGCATTATTGCTACAACCGATAAAGCTCGCGGAACTTTAAAAGCTTTAGCCGATACCAAAGGCTACGAAACCTTTGTCATTCCTGATGACATCGGTGGTCGTTTCTCCGGTATTACCCCTGTTGGTTTATTGCCTATGGCCGTAGCTGGTCTTGACATTGAAGCCGTTATGAAAGGCTTAGCTGACGGTATGGCTGAATATGGCAGTGGAAATGTAGATGAAAACCCTGCTTACCAATACGCCGTAGCGCGTCGTATTTTACAAAACCAAGGCTATGATGTCGAAATGTTTGTAGAATATGAACCACAAATGCAAAAAATTGCTGAATGGTGGAAACAATTGTTTGGTGAATCCGAAGGCAAAGATGGCTTAGGTATTTTACCGGATTCCGCTGTTTTCTCTACCGATTTACACTCTCTTGGTCAATTTATCCAAGATGGTAAAAAAGTCTTATTCGAAACCAACTTGTATGTCGATCAACCCCCAGTAGACATTCCTTTCCCAAGCGATGATGAAAACCTCGACAACATGAACTACCTAGCTGGTAAGTCCATCGACTGGGTTAACAAAATGGCCGCTCAAGGAACTTTGGATGCCCATGAAAACACCGGTAATGTACCAAACATCGTTTTAACTATGCCTGGTATGAGTGCTTACGATTTTGGTAACATGTGTGCTTTCTTCTTTAAGGCTATCGCCATGACAACTTTATTGAATGGTTCCAATCCGTTCAACCAACCTGGCGTAGAAGTGTATAAGAAGAACATGTTTAAATTGCTTGGTAAAAACTAAAAGCTTTTAACCGCAAGAAAAATCTTGCGGTTTTTTAGTCTTTGAGAATCAAAGTGACCTCACTTACAATCCTTAAAGGATTGTTGATCTTTTCCATTTTGGGCCTGTAACAAGCAGTCAAATAGTTTTATAAATCTTCTTTACTCAACTTACACTAAAATACAGATAGTGAGGGATGCAAATATGGGAAAGAAAATTACCGATCACGTAGAATGGGTAGGAAAAACCGATTGGGAACTCAAACACTTTCATGGCGACGAATACTCCGTGGATCGTGGCTCAAGTTACAATTCTTATTTAATCCGAGATGGAAAAAATATCTTGATCGATACGGTGTGGTCTCCTTATGATCGTGAATTTGTTAGAAATCTAGAAAAGGTTATCGATTTAAAGAATATTGATGCCATTATCATGAACCACAATGAAAATGACCACAGTGGGGCCCTACCAGAACTCATGAGTAAGATTCCAAATACGCCAATTTACTGTACCAAAAAAGGAGAAACCATCTTAAGAGGTTTATATCATCAAGATTGGAATTTCATTAATGTAAAAACGGGAGATACTTTAAATCTTGGAAACAGTACCTTAACCTTTGTCGAAGCGCCGATGCTGCATTGGCCCGACACGATGTTTACTTATTATGATACCGATCAAATCCTCTTTTCGAACGATGCTTTTGGTCAGCATTTTGCGAGTGAAAATCTCTATAACGAAGATGTGGATAAAGCTCAACTCATGGAGCAGGCTGAAAAATACTATGCCAACATCCTGAATCTTTACAGTACGCAAGTCAAAGCCAAAATCAATCAAGTTTTAAAGATGAACCTTCCTTTAAAACTGATTTGTCCAAGTCATGGAGTCATCTGGAAAGAAGATCCCACGTATATTGTTGAGAAATATCTCGAATGGGCCAATGATTATCAAACCAATCAAATTACGATTGTTTACGACACCATGTGGAATTCCACTCGGCAAATGGCCGAAGCCATTGCTAGAGGGATTGAACAGGCCGATTCTGAAGTGGAAGTCAGATTAATGAATGCTTCTAAAGAGGATAAAAACGATATCATTACGCAAATCTTTCAGTCAAAAGCGATTCTTATGGGATCTCCAACCATTAATTATGGCTATAGCTATGCTACGGCAGGCTTATTGGAAATGATTAAGGGGCTTCGTTTCAAAAAGAAAAAGGCAGCTGCTTTTGGTAGCTATGGTTGGAGCGGAGATGCGGTAAAGCAAATTTCAGCGAAATTGGAAGAATGTGGATTTGAAATCAGCCATGATCCCTTAGGATTGCTTTGGAATCCCGATGCCAAGCAAGAAGAAGCCTGTGTAACCTTTGGAAAAGAATTTGCTACCTCTTTAAAGTAATCGGCTGGTCTTGTCTTCTTCTCTAGCTTTAAAGACTAAATTAGGAGGTTTTCCTTTTCTCGATCGAATCTGCTTACTTTAGAAGTGAGCAGATTTTTTAATTTTTTCTCCGGTTTTTCTAAATCTTTTCTCCCTCTCTATCTTTTCCATGCTTGTAAGAGACTAGAATGTTTTGAAAAGTTCTATTTAAAATCCATAAAAAGGCTCCTTTAAGATAAAAAAGGGCGACCTACGCCCTCAAAAACCAGTTTTCTTAGAATGATCTCAAGTTTACTTGTTACTCGGTTAAAATAGGAAGTTTACATAATATTTGATGCAATTTATATTCATCAAACGGTAAATATTCGGCAATGGTAAACCCCACCAAATTGGCATGAGTACTAATCAGTTGCAAAATCTCACTTAGCTTTTCAAGGGACATCTTGCCACCTCCACTACCATCCCCCACTAAATTAGGATTGGCAAAATAGGTGGAGTGAAAAAGTTTAGGATCCAACACATCGATATCGAAATGGACAAGAATCGCATCAAACCGTTTAAGAAAAGCTAAAATGTCCTGATCGGAGACAAAGTCTTCTGTTTGAATTTTATACTTTATCCCTACCTCGTTTAAAAAGGCTTCTTGATAATCGTGCAGTCCTTGTAGACCGATGTAAAGAATATCATTTGGCTGAAACACTTTATTTTTCATCAATTGGGTCAATGAGGACGCTCCATATCCCATTAAAGATCCCAAAACCATAGCATGCGCATTGGGATAGCCATCTTTAGGGGTGGACACATCGGGATGAGCATCGATCCAGACAATTCCAGTCTTGGGATAAAGGCCATGAAGATAATCAAAAGGGGCTAGAGATACTAAGCAATTGCCGCCAATGGTGATGATTTTATCGGGTTTTTGCTCTTCAAGAGCAGCCATGGCTTTTTGAATACCAACTAAAACGTCTTCTTTACCATAAATCCCTTGCATGACCTTTTTTTCGTGGCCATCGGGAGGGGTAATGGGGACACGCACCAATGGTTGATTTTTATTTTCAGGTAAAAGATGGACCAATAAATTGGCCCCAAAATAATAGGTATCCAATCCACCACTTACATAATCTGGATAAAGCAAGCGAATGGTCTTCATAAAATCTCCTTTTTAAAGTTAATCATATCTTTTCTTTAAAATTTTTAAGGTTTCTCGATCGTTTATGCCATCTACCAGCCTTTTATGCCATAAATCTTGTGAAAAAAAAGAGTTTTTGGAAAAGTGTAATTTGGAAGAAACCAATTTTTTCTTTCCCTCTTTTAAGACTAACGCTCCTTTTCGATTTTAAGCTCTTTATCTAGCTCTTAAGAGAAAGAATGAAAGATTTGAGTCCTTAAGATCTTTCCCCTCTTTTATAAATAGAGAAACTTTAAAAAGAAAACTAGAGGAGGACTCGAATTGAAAAAGTCGCTTACTACCAAAATTTTAATTGTTATTGCTACGGTTTTACTGATTACAGATTTTATCTTGCTTGGTTTAGGTTTCTTTACAGTCTATCGCACGGTGCGTCAAAACTATATTTCCTATGCGCAAGGAGGAGTCGAAATTGCCGCCTCTTTGTTAGAGGGAATCGACATTCAAAAACTTCAACATGATGAAGACTACGCCACAGCCTACCAAAGCGTCTTGCAAACGCTATGCGAGGCGAACCATATCGAATATCTCTATATCTATACCCCCAATGTAGCTAACGATACCATTACCTTTGAAATGGTCATTTGTGGAGACAATGGAGATCCTTTGGTTTTGCAACAACGTAGGCCAGGGACCGTGATTCCTTATTCCTTAACGCCTTTAGAACAACAGGCTTGGAATGGCGAAGCTGGCAGTGAGATGGAAGAAACTCACAACCAATATGGGCATGTTTTAAGCGCCTATAGAGTCATTGAGGATGCACAAGGAAAAGCCATCGCTCTTGTGGGGGCGGATGTTTCGATGGAGGAAACGCTTCAAAATATTTTTTTACGCTATCAACCTATGGTGATCACCCTCAATGTTTCCTTTGTTCTAGTGCTTGGAGTTTTGTTTGTGGTGTTGAAAAAGCGGGTTTTAAAGCCTGTTCAAGTGGTCAATCAACATATGAAAACCTTTGTCAGTGATCGACAAGCCGGATTTCAACCCATCCAAATCAAGGGCCAAGATGAATTGGCCCAAATGGCCCAATCGTTTAATTCAATGGCGCAAGAAATTGACCAATATGTCAACAACATTCAAGAATTGACAGCAGAACAGGAACGCCAAGCGGCCGAAATTCAAATTGCTCATAACATTCAAAAGGGATTTTTACCTCCTGAACACTTTGAGCAAGCCAATGTGCGCATTGAAGCCTTCATGCAACCGGCTAAAGAGGTTGGTGGGGACTTTTACGATTACTTTCCTTTGGGCGAAGACACCTTTGGTTTGGTGATTGCCGATGTCTCGGGAAAAGGAATCTCAGCCGCTTTGTTTATGGCCCATGCTATGACAATCATTCGCCAGTACGCCAGTATGGGGTATTCTCCAGCTGAAATTCTTTTTCATGCCAACAATGCCCTATGTCTAAACAATGCTGAACAGATGTTTGTGACCGTTTTTATTGGAATTTATCAAACCAAAACGCATCGTTTGGTGTATGCAAATGGTGGGCATAATCCCCCTTACCTGCTTGGCGATGGTCTTGTGGCTTTACAAGAAAATCCAGGCTTAGCTCTTGGTTTATTTGAAGAGGAAGAATACGAAGAAGCCACTATTGCTTTTAAACCTGGTGATACACTTTTTTTGTACACCGATGGAGTCAGTGAAGCCATGAACCCCCAAAAAGAGCTTTTTGGAATTACCCGCTTGGAGGACATTTTGAAACCAGAAGATCAAGAGTCATGCATCCATACCGTTTTAGAGGCCGTAAAGGAATTTGCTAAGGGAGCCGTACAAAGTGATGACATTACGATGTTGGCCTGTAGCGTATCCCCTTTCCACCTTCGTCTTTTGGCCAAGGTTGAAAATTTAGGCCAAGTGCAGCATTTCATTATGGATCATCCCCAAATTCCTTTGGCCTTACGCAAAACGCTTTGTTTGGCTGTAGAGGAAATTTTTGTCAACATCTGTTCCTATGCCTATGAACACCAAGAAGGCTTGGTTGATCTTTTTCTTGACGTTTTGCCTCAAGCTATCGAATTGCGGTTTTGCGATAGCGGGAAACCATTTGATCCCACCCAAAATGAGATCGATTTGGATGAATACGATATAGACACCCAAATTGGGGGATTAGGAACCTGGATCGCCTTTGGAAGTGTGGATCAAGTGCAGTATGAATACAAAAATGGTCAAAACCAGTTGACCATCCGTAAATTTTTAAAAGGAGACTACGATGAAAATTACCAAAACCATCGATAATCACAAGGCCATTTTGTCTTTAGAAGGGTGGTTGGATACACAATCCGCTCCTGAATTGGCTCAAGAGGTAAAAGCGCTTTCCGATATTGAAAGCCTCGTTTTGGATTTTGAAAACTTAGAGTACATTTCCTCTTCGGGTCTACGCGAAGTGGTGGCAGCCTACAAAAAAATGAAAAGCCTCAATGGAACATTTTGTGTTATTCATGTTAGCCCCGAAGTCATGGACGTCTTTCACTTAACAGGCTTTGATAAAAAGCTGGATATTCAAGCGGCTTAAGGAGGAAATGACATGGAAGATTTTTCTTATTACCGCAATATTTTGCTCGATTGTGAAGTGGATTCCTCTCCTTTAGCGGATTTTGAAGCCCAAGGCTTTGAAGAAGGTCAACGCAGCTATGAACTTCCTGCGGCTTTTGTGGAAGCCTTAGAGCGTTTTTGTATCGAACATGAGCTTTCGTTTTTAGACGTTGCGAAAGCTGCTCTACTCATCTTGTTGGAAAAATACACCAACAACACCGCTTCTTTAGTGGGTCTAAGTGCAAATGGGCAACTCATCCCCGTATTTGTAAGCAGTGAAAAAAATCCACAATTTCAAGACTATCTTGAAGCCTTACAATCCCAAGAAAAAGAAAGCCCTCCATTCGCTTTTGAAACGCTTTGTGAAGAGTTTGATTTGCGTTCATTGCCTTTGATCTTCGATGATCCCGTGATGTTCGAGGCGTTTTCCCTAGGCGATTTTCAAAATTTAGAGGTTAAACTTGGTTTTTTGCTCACCTTTGAAAAGGGAAAACTGACTTTAGAGGTGAAGTACAATCAGGCTCTTTATAGCCCTCAAACCCTAGAGCGCTTGTTTCAATCCTATGAAGCCTTGTTGGCCCAAATCGCTTTAGAAACTTCTGATATTCGAGCGATGAGTGCGTTAAACGAACAGTTAGTGGCTGAACTCGAAAGGTATCAGCCTGAAGAAGCCTTTTATGAAGCCGACTTCACCATTGTCGATCGCATCGATCAAATGGTTGAAAAGCAAGGGGAGCGCGTGGCGATTGTCTATCAAGATCAAGAGATATCGTATGCCGAGCTAGGCCAACGCAGTGAGCGTTTGGCTCAGGCGATTCATGCTTTAGGGCTTGGCAAGGAAGATGTCGTTTCCATTTTGCTTCCTCGCTGTGCCGAGTTTCCCATTGCCACGCTTGGCGTTTTAAAAGCCGGAGCTGCTTATCAACCTCTTGATCCAAGTTATCCCCCTGAGCGCTTGGCGTTCATGATGGAAGATGCCAACGCCAAACTTTTAATTGCTGATAAAGAGCTGCTTTCTCTTGTTCCCGATTACCAAGGACCCATTCTCACGTTAGACGATTTGGATACTTTACCCGCTCCAAAAGAAAAATTGCCTCGACCTAAAAAAGAGGATTTGTTTGTTCTTCTGTACACTTCAGGATCCACAGGGGTGCCAAAAGGCGTCATGTTGGAGCATGGAAATCTGGTCGCTTTTTGTACTTGGTATCAAAATCATTATCAGTTAACCCCAAATAGCAAAGTGGCTGCTTACGCTTCTTTTGGCTTTGATGCCAACATGATGGATTTGTATCCCACCTTAATTTCTGGCGCCCAACTTCACATTATTCCCGAAGAAATTCGCCTTGAATTGTTGGCTTTAAATCAATATTTTGTAGACCACCAAATTACCCATAGCTTTATGACAACCCAAATCGGCCGTCAATATGCCGATTTGTTGGCCGATAGTGCCTATCCTCAGTATTTGACAGTCGGAGGAGAAACCTTAGTTCCCATTACCCCGCCAAGCTATTCCTTGTATAACGCCTATGGCCCAACCGAATGCACCGTCTTCATTACGCTTTTTCCCGTTGATCGGCTCTATCACAATGTGCCCATCGGTCGCGCTTTGAATAATGTGCATTTATATGTCGTAGACAAAAATGGCCAACGCGTTCCGACAGGGGTGCCAGGCGAGCTTTGGATTGCTGGGCCTCAAGTCTCCCGTGGGTATTTAAACCGACCTGAACAAACCGAAAAGGTCTTCTTGCCCAATCCATTTACTTCCCAAGAAAAATACAATCGCATCTATCGTTCAGGCGATATTGTGCGCTTTCTGGACGATGGCAACCTTGAGTTTATCGGGCGGCGTGATTCCCAAGTCAAAATTCGCGGCTTTCGGATTGAACTTTCGGAAGTGGAACAAGTCATTCGCGAATTTCCAGGAATTCGAGATGTAACCGTCGCTGCCTTTGAAGAAGCGGGTGGGGGAAAATACATCGCAGCCTATGTCGTTTCGGATGATGCGGTGGATATCGAAGCGCTCAATGCCTTTATTGCCGCACAAAAGCCCCCTTATATGGTTCCAGCTGTGACGATGCAAATCGATCAAATTCCTTTAAACCAAAACCAAAAAGTCAACCGTAAAGCGCTGCCCATTCCCCATCGCCAAACATTTGATTTAGCTAAACCTGAAACCGCTTTGCAGGAAAAGCTCTTTGCTTGTTTGTCCCAAGTTCTAGGCCATCAAGATTTTGGCATCGATACGGATTTTTACAGTGCAGGACTTACTTCAATTGCCGCGATGAAATTCGTGGTGCTTTTAGCCCAAGAATTCCAGGCGCCCATTGGGATTAAAGACTTAAACGAGTTTAAAACGATTCGCGAGCTTGAAACCCTAGTGTTAAAGCAACAAACCGCCGAAGAACACGAAGTGCGCGATCGCTATCCCCTTACTCAAACCCAAATGGGAATTTATGTGGAGTGCTTAAAAGAGCCCGAAGCGGTGTTTTACAATTTACCAGGCTATTTTGCCCTCAATCCACACACCGATATGGATGAATTGGCCCAAAGCGTAGAAAAAGTCATTGAGGCGCATCCCGCCGTAAAATGCACCATTCATCCCGATGAAACGGGCACCATTTGTATGTATCCCCAAGACGATCGAAAAGTGGAAATTGAGCGGTATCAAGGAACGGAAGCAGAGTTTGAAGCTTTTTTTGCCGACTTTGCCCAACCCTTCGATTTTGTTCAAGGGCCATTGTATCGTCTCGCTTTGTTTCAAACCGATGAGCATGTGTATTTGGTAATGGATTTTCATCACATCATTAGCGATGGAACTTCAGTAGCCGTTTTTGCACAAGAACTCGATCGCATCTTAAAGGGCCAAGAGCCTCTTGGCGAACCGTACACCCAATTTGATTTGGCCCTTCAAGAAGAAAAAGCTTTGGCCAGTGAAGACTACCATCAAGCCAAAGCCTACTATGATGCGACATTTTCTTCGATTCACCACGTCACACTTCCCGATGGCGATGTGGAGAACCAAGAAGAAGCGTGTGGCTTTTTGGAAGAATACAGCAAGTCCCTTTCCTATTCTCAAGTGGAGGCGTTTTGTAAAGCCCATCACATTACCCCCAATGTCTTCTTTTTAGGCGTGATGGGGTTTGTACTAGGAAAATATGCTCACGAAGACGAAGCTTGTTTTACGACGGTTTACAATGGTCGCCACGATGGCCGCACCG
>CAYMGC010000053.1:0-11019 GCA_964389885.1 uncultured Erysipelotrichaceae bacterium
ATTAAGAAAAAATAAAGACTAATTTTTAGATAGGATAAGTCTCTTCTTAAATATTCATATATAACATAAATTTAAAATCTTTCCTCGTCATAGGAAGTATGAGGACTAGCGTTACTAAGAAAAACGGGGAATGAGGAGAGGAATAATTATTCCTCTCCTCATTCCCCTAATCCTCAAGATTCCTATAGAGCTTAGATAAAGAAGAAATATTTTAGAGCTGAGAGATCTATAACTCTAGAGGAATAAAATCAGGAAGAATTTAAGATAAAAAAAGAGATCTTTGCGAAAAAGACCTCTTGAAAAGTATTATACGTTAATTTCAGCGGTTAAGGCCTTAGCTTCGGGATGCTTTTCCAAAATGGGATCCACGACTTGCTCAAAAAACTCTTGCGTTTGTTCTGGCGCTCGCCCGACATACAAAGAAGGATTCATGCGCGCTTCGAGTTCTTCTAAAGTCAAAGGAAAGCGCTCATCATTCGCAATACGCTCTAACAGGTCATTTTCTAAGCCCAATTCTTTGACCTGTTTGGCCGCTTCCATGGAGTGAACGCGAATGGCTTCATGGAGTTCTTGGCGATCTCCCCCTGCCTTTACAGCATCCATCATAATGTTTTCCGTTGCCATAAAAGGAAGCTCTTTGCGTAAGTCGGCTTCAATAACTTTAGGATAAACCACCAATCCATCCGTAATATTGAGATACAAATCCAAGATTCCATCGGCTGCCAAAAAAGCTTCGGCAATCGCAATGCGCTTGTTGGCCGAATCATCTAAAGTGCGTTCAAACCATTGAGTGGAGGCCGTAATAGCGGGATTCATGGTATCGGCCAAAATGTAGTTGGCCAAAGCGGCCATGCGTTCACTGCGCATCGGGTTGCGCTTATAGGCCATGGCGGAAGAGCCAATTTGCCCTTTCTCAAAGGGTTCTTCCATTTCCTTTTTGTGTTGCAACAAGCGCAGGTCATTGCTGAATTTATGAGCGGATTGAGCAATCCCTGCCAATGCATGCAACACTTGCGTATCGTATTTGCGGGGATAGGTTTGGCCAGATACCGCAAACCAATGATCATAGCCCATTTTCTCGCAGATGAGTTGATCAATTTGAGCGGCTTTTTGGGAATCGCCATCAAAAAGTTCTAAAAAGGAGGCTTGGGTTCCGGTGGTGCCTTTTTGGCCTAAAAGCTTTTTATTGGCTAAAAGCCAAGAAATTTCTTCATAATCCATCACCAAATCCTGAGCCCATAAGGACGCTCGTTTGCCTACGGTTGTAGGTTGCGCGGGTTGAAAATGGGTGAAGGCTAAAGCGGGCATGTCTTTGTATTCTAAGGCAAAGGCTTCTAAGCGGGCTAGCACGGCGGCTAGCTTGCTTTGAAGAAGTTCTAAGCCTTCATGCATGATGATTAAATCGGTATTATCGCCTACATAGCAACTTGTCGCTCCAAGGTGAATGATGCCCTTGGCTTTGGGCGCTTGCAAACCATAGGCGTACACATGGCTCATGACATCATGACGGACAATGGCCTCTCTAGCTTTGGCTTCTTCATAATTGATGTCAGTAGCGTGTTCTTTGAGCTGGGCAATTTGCTCATCGCTGATGTCTAAGCCGAGTTCCTGTTCGGCTTCGGCTAAAGCAATCCAAAGTTTGCGCCACGTTTGAAATTTCTTTTCTTCAGAAAAGAGATGTTTCATTTCTTTGGAGGCATAGCGGCTAGAAAGGGGCGATTGGTAAACGTCGTGACTCATGCATCAAACCCCATGCGTGCAAAGACTTCTTGATAAGCCCCTTCTGGATCGCCTAAATCGCGACGGAAGGTGTCTTTATCCAAATGTTTTCCAGTGGCTAAATCCCAATAGCGGCAAGTATCAGGAGAAATTTCATCAGCTAAAACGATGGTTCCATCGCTTGTTTTGCCAAATTCCAATTTGAAGTCGATGAGTTCAATGCCAATTTCGGCAAAGAAGGCTTTTAACTCTTCATTGACCGCAAAGGCATATTGGGTAATTTGATCGATGTCTTCTTGGCTCGCTGCGCCAATGGCCTTGGCCATATAGGAGTTAATCAAAGGATCGCCTAAATCATCGTCTTTGTAGCTGAATTCTAAAGTCGAACAAAGAAGAGGTGTTCCTTCGGCAATGCCCAACCGTTTGGAAAAGGAACCAGCCGCTTTGTTGCGAATGATAACTTCCAAAGGGATGATGTCCACTTTTTTTACAGCCGTACGACGATCGTCGATTTCTTGAACTAAGTGGGTAGGAATTCCCTTTTCTTCCAAACGCTTCATTAAAAAGTTAGTCATGCGGTTGTTGATGGCTCCCTTGCCTTTAATGGTGCCTTTTTTTAACCCATTGAAGGCCGTCGCATCGTCTTTGTAGTCAACAATTACGATATCTGGATCATTTGTAGCAAACACCTTTTTGGCTTTGCCTTCGTATAACATTTCTTTTTCTTCCATATATACTCTCCTTTTTTGAGGGGTTAATCAGGGATGAACACAGCATTTTAAAGAATCTTGTGTCGCTTTCATTATATCGGCCCGCTTAGCTCTTGCAATGACTTGCTAAAATGAAACAAGTTACGAATAGGCTTTCAATTTACTTGTTCTTTCAAAACGTTGAGTGAGAATAAAGCTAAGCGTTTCCATAAAGCCAATATTGAAAACAATGGGTAATTTGTCTAGGATGAAACTACACAAAGAAGCCCGATTTGGGGAGGTAGAACGATGGTGAAAACGCAACGATTTTGGAAAATAAGCGCTTTTTTCAACTCCTTTTTCTCCCTTTTTGGCGTGCCTCGGTGCGCCTTTTTGCTTGTGAGACATGAGCAATTTTTGGTCTTCTTTTGTTCTTAGACAAAAGACAATCGCGCTTTTCAAAGCGTCTTACCAAAAGAAAGAAAAAAGAGGAAACGAGATGGAACCTACTACAGTGCTCGTCGTGATGGGCAGTCGTTCCGATTTGCCTGCGATGGAAGGCTGCATGGAGCAGCTCAAAGCCTTTGAAATTCCTTATGAGGTGCGTATTTTATCCGCGCATCGCACCCCCGATGCCGTATTGGATTTATCCAAAAATGCGGCGAAAAATGGGGTAAAAGTGATCATTGCGGCGGCAGGAGGAGCGGCTCACTTGGCTGGTGTTTTGGCAAGCTCCACTATTTTGCCCGTGATTGGCATCCCCATGCAAACCTCCGCTTTAGGCGGGATGGACTCGCTTTTATCCACTGTTCAAATGCCTTCTGGGGTCCCTGTGGCCACTGTGGCCATTGGCAAAGCGGGGGCCAAAAATGCGGCGATTTTAGCGGCACAAATTTTAGCCTTATCCGATGCCAAAATCGCGCAAACGCTACAAAACTTTAAAGACACCCAAAAAGAAACCGTATTGGCCGGATCCTATTTGGAGGAAGCCTAAATGGATACAAGACGTCTCATTAAAAAGAAACCTGGTTTTCAAGTTGAAGCCAAATCGTTGGAAGAGTCGTTAAAAAGAGATTTAAACTTGGCGGATGATTTTATTTTAGAGTTGTATGCCATTTATGACATTTTTAATGCGACCCAAGAAGACATTGATCTACTTGAACAACATGTCTTAGCCGAACCCGCCATTGATGAAGTGGTGGATTTGCCCGATTTAACCGATAAAACTGCCTTGGCTTTTGAATACTTACCAGGCCAATACGATCAACGGGCCGATTCGGCGATGCAGTGCTTGATGCTTTTAAACAATAAAAAAGATGTGCGCATTCATTCAGGGACCTTGATGGTCATGGATCATGTAAGCGAAGAGCAGCTTGAAGCCATTTCGCATTACATGATCAACCCTGTAGAAGCTAGAGAAAAAAATTTAGCCATTTTGGATGATTCACAAAATGCTACGGCCCATGAAGTGCCCATCGTAGAAGGATTTTTAGAGCTTGACCAAGATGGTCTTTCCAAGATGGCCAGCGATTTAGGCTTAGCGATGTCGGTAGAAGACTTAGCTTTTGTGCAAAACTACTTCCAAAACGAAGAAAAGCGCAATCCCACGCTGACCGAGATTCGGGTTCTCGATACGTATTGGTCCGATCATTGCCGCCATACAACCTTTGAAACCATTTTGCGCTCGGTAGCCTTTGAAGATCATTCCTTTAACGAACAGCTTGAAGAGGCTTGGCAATTGTACTTGAATTTGCGCAATGAAGCGGGTCGTCAAAACAAACCCATTACTTTAATGGATTTGGCCACCATTGCTGGACGTGTATTGCGCAAACGCGGCAAACTCGACGATCAAGAAGTGAGCGATGAAATCAACGCTTGCTCCATTGAAGTGGAAGTCGAAGGGCAAAAAGAACCTTGGCTTTTGATGTTTAAAAACGAAACGCACAACCATCCTACCGAAATTGAACCCTTTGGTGGAGCCGCTACGTGCATTGGCGGAGCGATCCGCGATCCGCTTTCCGGCCGTAGCTATGTGTATCAAGCGATGCGTATTACGGGAGCGGGCGATATTACAGCTCCTTTAAGTGAAACGCTCGAACACAAATTGCCCCAATCCAAAATTTCCAAAACCGCTGCCAAAGGGTATTCCTCCTATGGAAACCAAATCGGCTTAGCCACGACGTATGTCGAAGAAATCTTTGATCCTGGCTATGTAGCCAAACGCATGGAAGTTGGTGGCGTTGTGGGAGCAGCGCCCAAAAGTCATGTCAAACGCGAAAAGCCCGCTCCAGGAGATGTCATCGTCTACATCGGCGGAGCCACTGGACGCGATGGCATTGGTGGAGCCACTGGTTCGTCAAAAGAACACAACGATACCTCTTTGGATACGTGCAGTTCGGAAGTCCAAAAGGGAAATGCCTTGATGGAGCGCAAATTGCAACGCTTATTTCGCAATCCAGCCGCGACCAAGTGCATCAAAAAAGCCAATGACTTTGGTGCAGGCGGAGTTTCGGTAGCTGTTGGCGAATTGGCCGATGGTTTGATCATCAATCTGGATGCCGTCCCCGTTAAATATACGGGCTTGGATGGCACCGAATTGGCCATTTCCGAAAGCCAAGAGCGTATGGCGGTTTGCATCGCGAAGGAAGACTTAGAGGCCTTTTTAAAGGAATGCGAAAAGGAAAACCTCGAGGCCATTCAAGTAGCGACCGTTAGCGAAGAAGATCGCTTAGTCATGAACTGGAAGGGAAAAACCATTGTGGATTTGTCCCGCAAGTTTTTAGACACCAATGGTGTGCGTCAAGTGGTCGATGTCATCATCAAACCTGGCGAAACCCAATGCGATCCCTTTGGCTATTTTATGGAAAGTGCTTTTGATCCGATTACCGACGATACGGTAGGCTCCTTAGCTTGGACGCTTTGTCAAGCCAACGTAGCCGATCAAAGCGGTTTGCAGGAAATGTTTGATGCCTCGATTGGTAAATCCACGGTTTTGATGCCCTTTGGGGGCAAAACCCAACGCACTCCCGAAGTGGGTTCGGTCCAAAAACTGCCTGTGGATGGCTTTACCAAAACGTGTTCTTTAATGACGTATGGTTTTGACCCCTTGCTTTCTCGCTTTTCGCCTTGGCTTGGCGCGCAATATTCGGTTGTAGAAGCGCTAGCGCGTTTGGCCGCCTTAGGGGCCAATCCCTTTAGGGCGCGTTTGTCCAATCAAGAGTATTTTGAACGCTTAGGTAAGGATCCCATCAAATGGGGCTATCCTTTACAAGCGTTATTGGGACTGGTAAAAGCCCAAATGGCTTTTGAAACCCCTGCTATTGGGGGAAAAGACTCCATGTCGGGAACGTTTAACACCCTTCACGTTCCCCCAACCCTTATTACCTTTGCGGTGACCACCGAAAATACCGATAACATCATTAGCTCCTCTTTAAAGGGCAGTGGTCATCCTCTTTATTTGGTTTACCATAAGCCGTTAGCCGATCATTCGCCAAACTATGAAGTCCTCAAAGCCAATTTCACAAGTGTGATGGAGCAAAACCAGATGGGTAATGTATTGGCCGCAAGACCCGTAAAAGATGGTGGAGTGGAAGCTGCTGCGACTATTATGGCTTTTGGCAACAACATTGGTTTTGAAATCGATATGCCTGAAGGAATGTCTCCTTGTGGATTCAATCTAGGAAGTCTAGTGGTCGAAACCAAAGATCCTGTTGAAGCCCCCAATTGGTTGTTGCTTGGGTATACAAGCGATCGTCCAGTGGTACGCGTCAACAATGAAATTCTTTCGCTTCGCGAAGCCTATGAAATTTGGACCTCTCGGTATGAAGAGTTGTATCCCAAATTTGCCAGTAGCTTGGAAGAAGTCGAAGAGATCGCCGAAAAAACACCCCTTCATCAAGGTCAAAAACGCTATGCCAAGACCAAAGTGGAAAAACCCATCGTCGTTATTCCCGTCTTCCCAGGGCAAAACTGTGAATTTGATACCAAAGCCCGCTTTGAACGCGCGGGAGCCGAAGTCCATACGGTGGTCTTTAATAACTTGGATGTCGATCATGTAAGCCAATCCATTGATACTTTGGCCAAAGAAATCGAAAAAGCACAAATCTTTATGTTGGTTGGTGGCTTTTCGCTTGGCGATGAACCAGATGGGTCGGGTAAATTTATCGTCTCCGTCTTACACAATCCCAAAATCAAAGCGGCCCTCAACACCATGCGGGCTAACGAAGGGTTGATTCTTGGAATTTGCAATGGATTTCAAGCGCTTGTTAAATCAGGCCTCTTGCCCTTTGGCGATTTGGACAAAGATGGCGAGGAACTCGCTACTCTTTTCCGCAACGACATTAACCGTCACGTTTCCCACATCGCCACCACGCGCATTACGTCCAATCATTCACCTTGGCTGCAAGAATTTACCCCAGGCCAAGTGCATGCGGTGGCCATTTCCCATGGCGAAGGCAAATTCATGGCCGATCCCGCTTTGTTAAAATCCTTAGCGGCCAATGGCCAAATCGCTACTCAATATGTCGATGAAGAAGGCAATCCGACGATGGATCCCAAACACAATCTCAACGGCTCCATGTTAGCGATTGAAGGGATTTTATCGGAAGATGGCATGATTTTTGGGAAAATGGGCCATTCCGAACGCTATGAAGACGGCCTTTTCCAAAACATCGCTTTGGATTGCGATCAAGACATTTTCCAAAGTGGTGTTCACTTCTTTACCCACGAAGGCAAAGAGGAATCGAATTTATAAAAAGAAAAGAGAATATGCATGGCAGATCAATATAAAGCAGCTGGTGTGGATTTAGAAGCGGGCTACGACAGTGTCCGCCGCATTAAATCCCACGTAGCAAGAACCAAAGTACCAGGAGCAATGGATTCCATTGGCGCCTTTGGCGGCATGTTTGATGTCAAAGCCGCTGGTTTGCAAGATCCCATTTTGGTATCGGGCACCGATGGCGTAGGCACCAAATTGATGATGGCCTTTGAAATGGATAAGCACGACACCATCGGGATCGATGCCGTAGCGATGTGTGTAAACGATGTCATCGTTCAAGGCGCAGCACCGCTCTTTTTCCTTGACTACATTGCCGTGGGCAAAAATCATCCAGAAGTCATTGAAGCCATTGTAAAAGGCGTAGCGGATGGCTGTGTACAAAGCGAATGTGCCTTAATCGGTGGGGAAACAGCGGAAATGCCCGATATGTACGATGTCCATCATTACGATTTAGCCGGCTTTTGTGTGGGTGGAGTGGATCGTGACAAATTGTTAACCAACCAAAAGGTGAAAGAAGGGGACATCTTAGTGGGTCTTCCTTCCTCTGGGGTTCACTCCAATGGATTTTCCTTGGTACGCAAAGTACTCTTTAAAGACAATCATCTCAATCCCAAGGATACCTTTGAAGAACTCGGCAACCAGCGTCTTGGGGATGTGTTATTAACCCCCACGACGATTTATGTTAAACCCGTCAAAGCGCTTTTAAACGAAGTCGATGTCCATGGTATGGCGCATATCACTGGCGGTGGCTTTTTTGAAAACATTCCAAGAATGCTGCCCGAAGGCCTTGGAGTAAAAGTCGATATCACCTCCTTTCCAAGACCAGCCATCTTTGACTTTATTCAAAACCATTCCCACATCAGTGATCAGGAAATGTACAACGTCTTCAATATGGGCATTGGCTATGTCATGGCTTTGGATCCTCAGGATGTGCAAAAGGCACAAGATGTTTTAAAAGCGGCTGGTCAAGACAGCTACATCATTGGCGAAGTGACTCCTTCTGGAAAGGTTGAACTCGTTTCATGAAAGCAGCCGTATTTGCTTCTGGAACAGGCACCAACTTTGATGCGTTAGTGGCTAAAGAAAAAGAGGGGAAATTGCAGGCTGAACTGATTTGTTTGGTCAGCGATAAGCCTCAAGCCAAAGCCCTTCAAAAAGCTAAGGACTATGGAATCGCTGCCCGCTGTTTTGTCCCCAAAGACTACGAAAACAAAGCCGCCTTCGAAAAGGATGTCGCCAAATGGCTCCAAGAACAAGGCGTAGAACTCATCATTTTATCTGGCTATATGCGAATCGTAGGCCCGACTCTTTTAGAGGCCTATCCTGAGCGAATTGTCAATTTACACCCCGCCTTGTTGCCTAATTTTCCAGGCGCGCATGCCATTTTGGATGCGTATGAGGCCAAAGTCGCGCAAACCGGCGTGACGGTGCATTACATCGATGAAGGAGTCGATACCGGTCCTGTAATCATTCAAGAGCCAGTCGATATCGACCCATCGTGGAGTTTGGAAGAACTCGAACAAGCGGTTCATGCCAAAGAGTACGATCTCTTTTATCGCGGCATCAATCAAGCCATCGCTTGTCTACAAGAAAACAAAGAGTAAGAAAGGAGATTTGAATGAAAAGAGCATTGATCAGTGTATCGGATAAAACGGGCCTAAGCGATTTTGCCAAAGGGTTGCAAGAAGCAGGCTATGAAATCATTTCCACAGGAGGAACACGCAAAGCCCTTGAAAACGATGGAATAGCGACCATTTCCATTTCCGATGTCACCGGCTTTCCGGAAATCATGGATGGACGCGTAAAAACCTTGCATCCTCGGGTGCATGGGGCGTTGCTTTGCGTGCGCGACAATCCCGATCACGTTCGTCAAATTGAAGAACTTGGCATTGATAATATCGATTTGGTATGCGTCAACTTATATCCCTTTAAAGAAACAGTACAAAAAGAGGGCGTCAGCCATGAAGAAATCATCGAAAACATCGATATCGGTGGGCCAAGCATGTTGCGCTCCGCGGCTAAAAACTATCGCTTCATTCCGGTGATCTGCGATCCCAACGATTATGAAAAAGTTTTAGAGGAAATTCAAAATCTTGGCCAAACCACTTTGGACACCCGCGAACATTTGGCCGCTAAAGTCTTCCGCCATACCGCGCGCTATGATGCGATGATTGCTGACTACTTGACCAAGAAAACGGATGAGCAATTCCCTGAAAGTTTGACCATTACCTTTGATAAGGTTCAAGATTTGCGCTATGGAGAAAACCCCCATCAACAAGCGGCTTTCTACAAAGGCATGAATCCCAAATATTCTTTGGCCAATGCCAAACAACTCCATGGCAAAGAGCTTTCCTACAACAACATCCAAGATGGCAATGCCGCCATTGAAGTGTTAAAGGAATTTGAAGGCCAACCTGCAGCAGTGGGATTAAAACATATGAATCCTTGTGGCGTGGGCATTGGAAATACCATTAACGAGGCTTGGGATAAAGCCTACGATGCCGATCCAGTCTCCATTTTTGGTGGCATTGTGGCCCTCAATGAACCTGTGGATGCTGAGTTGGCCGAAAAACTTTCTAAAATTTTCTTAGAGATTGTGATTGCTCCCGCCTTTGATGAAGAGGCTTTAGACATTTTAACGCGTAAGAAAAACATTCGCCTTTTAGAGCTGGATACCACATTGGCTCCTAACACCACGCTCAAATACACCAATGTCAACGATGGCTTGTTGGTTCAAGACATGGATACTCATCAAGTCTTGGTAGAAGAACTCACTTGCCCAACGGATCGCAAACCAACCGAAGAGGAATTGAAACAGCTGTTGTTTGGTTGGAATGTAGTCAAACACGTGAAATCCAACGCGATTGTGTTAGTTAAAGACGATCAAACCATCGGCGTCGGAGCAGGACAGATGAATCGTGTAGGAGCGGCCAAAATTGCCATTGAACAAGCTGGTGAAAAAGCCAAAGGCAGTGTGATGGCCTCGGATGCCTTCTTCCCCATGCCCGATACAGTAGAAGAAGCAGCGAAAGCTGGCGTGACGGCTATCATTCAACCAGGAGGATCCATCAAAGATGCCTTAAGCATTGAAGAATGCAACAAAAATGGCATTGCAATGGTCTTCACCGGGGTGCGTCACTTCAAACACTAAGCTTTTCTTTCCTTAAAATATAAGGAAAGGTTTGTCCTCTCTTTCATCTTTAAACGAGAGGACTTTTTTTCAAGAAAGGAGGAAAAGGGAGAAAAGCACGCGCTTTTTCCCCTTTCTCATTATGAATATTCTTGTCGTTGGAAAAGGCGGACGGGAACATGCTTTAGCCAAAGCCGCATCCCAATCCGCCTTGTGTGAAACCTTATATTGTGCCCCAGGAAATCCAGGCATGGCCCAAATCGCGACTTTAGTGCCCATTAGTGATAGTGACATTCAAGGCTTAGCTCAATTTGCCAAAGATCACCAGATCGATTTGACCATCGTCGGACCCGAAAATGCTTTAGCAGCGGGAATCGTCGATGAATTTGCCAAGCAGGGCCTTAAAGTCTTTGGACCAACCCAAGCCGCCGCGCAAGTGGAATCCTCCAAAGATTTTGCGAAAGGCTTGATGAAAAAGTATGGCATTCCTACCGCAAGTTATCAAACCTTTGATGCCCTTCAGCCTGCCATTGAGTATGTAAAAGCTCATGGTGCCCCCATTGTCATCAAAGAAAATGGCTTAAAAGCGGGCAAAGGGGTCACCGTTGCCATGAATGAAGAAGAAGCCCTTGAAGCTTTAGAGATCGCTTTTGCGATGGAAGGAAATAGTGTAGTCATTGAAGATTATTTAGAAGGATTTGAAT
>CAYMGC010000054.1:0-10707 GCA_964389885.1 uncultured Erysipelotrichaceae bacterium
AGTTTTTTCTTATTCTTCCTTTTTTCCAAACAATTCTCTCTTTTCTTATTTTTATTATCTCCCCATGTACCAAGATAAAATATTGAAAAAGAAAATTTTAATTTTTTCTATATTTAGCTTAAAACGTCTCTTAAATTTTTTCCTCTGAGTTTTCCCCCTAGTTTTCCACTCTTATTCCCCTGTATTCGCTTTCAGATTCCACCAGAATCCCACCACGGCAAATGAGACTCCTATCTTAATAAGATTTATTGGCTAGAAAAAAGAAGAGAATTTTCCACAAATCTTAGGAGTTTTCCCCCTAGTTTTCCCCCATTTTTCTTCAGAAGTTTTCCACAATCCCCAATGGGGGAAAACTTTAAAAAAATGGATAGGTAAAGAGAAAAAGATTAAAAAAATAAGGGGAAAACTTGATTTCAAGACGTGAATTTTTAAAAAAAAGAGAGTTTTCCCCATGAGGAAAACTCAAAATTTAATTTACTGTGGCAACTATTTCGAAACTTTTTTGAAAAACAAAAATCTTGTATGATTAGAATCTAAGTGAAAGGAGACGGCCTGCCATGGACTCTTCTCTTAGTCATTATTGGCAAAAAACCATTGATTTATTGAAGCGTAGTGACTACTTCGATAATGGTACGATCACTTGGATTGAAAAAACCTCTTTGTTCAAAATTATGAACAATTTGGCCTACGTCTCCTGTCGAAGTTCTATCGCTGCCACGATTATTGATGAGCATCAACAGCTCTTTGAAGATACCCTTTCTGAAGTATATGGAGAGCCTTTACAGATCACACTGACTTCCTCTCGAGAAATGGATGAAGAACGATCCGAGGTCTTGCATCAAAAAGCAAAACAAGCCCTCGGTCGTAAATTTGATCCACGCTATACTTTTGATTCCTTTGTAAAAGGACCGAGTAATCAAGAAGCGCTTGCAGCCTCGATGGCCGTGTGCAATCCTAAAACATTTCTCCATCTCAATCCACTTCTTATCTACGGCAGTTCTGGATTGGGAAAGACTCATATTTTAAATGCGATTGGCAATACTTTGACCCAAGATAAAGGGGAAGGACGAGTATTGTACTTTTATGCGGGGGATTTGGTGAGTCTTTTATTAGAAGCGATGCGGACAAAAAGTGGAAATAACAATAGTGTAGAGATGATTAAAGAATGTCTTTTGGATTGCGATTATTTTTTAGTGGATGATATCCAAAATTTGAGATCAGCTAGTTGTCAAGAGGTCTTTTTTTCCGTATTCAATGAATTGATTTATCAAAATAAGCAAATTATTTTAACCTCTGATACTCATCCTTCAGAAATTGCAGTTTTAACCAAACGCTTAATTAGTCGCTTTTCCTCCGGTTTAATCGTCAATATTTCTAAACCAGGAACGCAAACGGCTAAACAAATTTTGCAAAAAAAAATTGCTGGCTACGAATCTATTTTTGAAATTGAAGATGAGGTGCTTGACTTTTTATCTGTTAGCTACTCGGAAGACATTCGAACGCTTGAAGGGATTCTCAATCGGCTCATTTTTAATGCTACGCTCTTTAATCCCTCCTCTATTACTATGGATTTTGCTCTTGAGGTATTAAAGGATGAACCCACCATCATACAACCCAAACAAAAATTAGATGGAAAGAGTATCAAAAAAGCCATTGCCAACTATTATGGATTGGCTTATCAAGATTTAGAAGGAAAAAGTCGGCAAAAAAAGATTACTCAGGCTCGCCAAGTCTGCATTTATCTCATGCGAGAAATGCTTGGTCTTTCTTTTGGAATGATTGGAGAACAGCTCGGGGGACGGGATCATACCACCATTTCGTCTAGTTATGCTCGAGCTAAAAAAATGATTCAGGGTGATGAAACTTGGAAAGAGGCAGTGGAATCGCTGAAGAAAAAGATTTTAGTTTCTTAAACAATGATTTTCATTTTTAATTCTTAAAAGTTTTCCACTTTTCCCCCTTTGGAAATCCCCCAAAAGTTTTAAGTTTTCCACCACTTATCCCCATACTTTTTTTGTCATTTTTCCTTTATCTATCTATAGATTTGCGCCGTAATCCCCCAAATCCCCACTCTTATTGTTATTATTACTTACTCTAATCATCATAGAAGGGAGTTGGATTTCATGGAATTTTCGATTCAAAGACAGTTTTTTCTGGATCAATTGAACTTGGTGAACCGAGGGATTATGCCTCATTCCCCTGTTCCTGTATTAGGGGGAATTTTATTTCAAGTGGAACCTCATCAAATTGTATTGACAGGAAGCGACAAAGAGTTTGTGGTGCAAACTACGATTCTTCCCGATGAAAAAAATGGGCTTGTCATTGAAGCTCCAGGCTCTATGGTTATGGATGCTAAGTTTTTATTAGAACTCGTCCGTCGTATGAATGGAAACGAGATTAAAGTCGTTTCGGATGGGGAAATCATGCGCTTAAGCAGTTTGGATGGAAACTTTGATTTAATTGGACGTTCGGGAGCGGATTATCCTCCTTTAGCCTTGGAGCGTCCAAGTATGCATTTTCAGCTTCCAGCTGCTTTATTAACCGAAATTTACGATCGTACAGCCTATGCAGTGGCGGAAAAAGATTCTCGGCAAGTATTAATGGGAATTAATTTAGAAATTAGTCAAGGAACACTAGCAGCTACGGCAACCGATTCTTATCGTTTAGCCCGTAAAGTTTGTCCCGTCGATATTGAAGAAGAATGCCGAATTACCATTCCTAAACAGCCTTTTGGAGATATTGTCCGTTCGTTTGGCAATCACGAAATGATCGACATCTATTTAGACCGTCGTAAAATTCAATTTGTATTTGGAAATACCTTGATGCAAACCCAATTGTATGAGGGGACTTTTCCAGATGCAGGCCGTATCATTCCCACTCAATTTCTGTCGACCTTGAAGCTTTCCGCTTCGGATTTAGAGGGAATGTTGAATCGTACGACAATTTATACTTCAAGTGGATCTTCTTATGGAAGCATTGTTCCAGTTCAAATGATTTGTTCAGCTCAATCCATTAGTATGCGAGTTTTATCGAGTGATATTGGCTCGTGCAAACAAATCTTAAATGGCTCGGATTACCAAGGCCAAGATTTATCCGTATCCTATAACGCAAAGCTAATGTTAGAAGCTTTAAAGGGTTTGCGATCAAGTGATGAAGTAGAACTTGGCTTTACAGGAGAATTACGCCCAATTCGCATCAGCAATCCAGCTGATCCCACTTTAACCATGATCGTGGTTCCTATCCGTAGTAATTAAAAGTAAGAAAGATGCTTGGCTCTTGGAAATCGTCCAAGAGCTTTTTTTATTCAAACCTAGATTTTGAGTAACTTTTAAGAAAAGACAACGTGGAAAAAGAAGAGAACTGAAAGAAGAATAAAAAATAAATATTTTAAGTAAGCGCTTACCAAAAAGTCAAGAATGAAATTTAAGATCAAAATAAAAAATTTCCTAAAAACCATCAAAGTTCTAGAGCGAATCCTCCATGCTTTTTTGTCCTCTAAACTTTATTTTCAAAGGATATTTTTCCCTAATTTTAATGCAAGAAGCCCAATAAGGCACTTTTAAGAGCCGATACGCGCATTCTATCCTTCCTTAAGGAAGAGTAGGGGTAAGCAATTTTGAAGGACTGTGGTAATTTGTGAGCTTTTTTGATATAATAAGATAGGAATAAAAAAGAAAAAGGGGAGAAAAATAAAAATGCAATCGAGACAGTTTTTTCTAAATGATGGCGATGACTACATTACGCTTCAGCAACTGTTAAAAGCTTGTGACATTATTTCCTCAGGTGGACAAGTAAAACAGTGGCTGGCAGAAAATGAAGTTTTTGTGAATGGAGAACCTGAAAACCGTCGGGGTAAAAAACTTCGCAAAGGCGATACGATTCAAGTCGCTGGCCAACACATTACGCTTGTATGAATATCCAGAAGCTGAAGCTTTCTAATTATCGAAACTTCGAAACAGCTTCTTTTTCTTTTGAACCCGACACCATTCATGTGCTGTGGGGAAAAAATGCTCAAGGAAAATCCAATCTGATTGAAGCTATTTATTTTCTTTCCCATTTGCGTTCATGGAGAACGTCCAAAACGCTCTCATTGATCAATCATGATCAAGAAAACTTTTGTTTGGAATGCATCGTGGAAAACAAAGGCCGGCTTGAAAGGCTAAAAACAGTTTTCTCTTCTGGAAAGAAGGCTGTCTTTCGCAATGGCAAGCCGGTTAAATCTTTTTCAAATTTTGTCGGTATTTTAAATGCTGTTCTTTTTTCCCCTGATGACTTGACTCTGTTTTCCGATCCACCTAAAGAAAGACGACAATTTTTAGATCGTGAACTGGTTAAGCTTTCCCGTTCCTACACACGAACTCTTAGTCAATTCAATGCTCTTTTAAAAGAGCGCAATACCCTTTTAAAAAGTTCTCATCAAAATGAGGCTCTTCTTCAGGCCTTAACTTCTCAAATGATTGAACAGGAAGCCATTTTGATTGCTCAGCGTTATCAATTTTTAGGTTTACTTGAAAAAAAGGCTAAAGAAATTTACCCCATTCTGTGTGAAAACCTAGAAGAAGAATTATCTCTGTCGTATCAAACGTGTGTAGATCCAACTAAGGATATTAAAACCCAACTTCAACAGGTATATGCCAATACCTTGAATAAAGATAAGCAAATGCGCCTTACGACTGTCGGAGCCCATAAAGACGATTTGATATTTTGTCTCAATGGAAAACCAGTTACTCAAACGGCAAGCCAAGGACAAAAACGCTCCATTATGTTGGCCCTTAAGATTGGTCTTTGTAAAGCCATTCAGGAGAAAGGCGGACAAAATCCAATTTTACTTTTGGATGATGTCTTTTCAGAACTCGATCCCCAACGTCGTAAGGGATTGATTGCAGCCTTTCCTGAAGAAATTCAGATTTTTATCACAACCGCTGAAACAGTTTCACCGTCATGGTTTGAGCGGCCGGTGTGTTTTTATACAGTTGATCACGGTGTTATAAAGGAGGGAATTTATGAACTCTGAAATGCAACAAGCCTCTGTTTCGCCCAGTGAAACTCTAACTCAAGGGCTTCAAACGTCTCAAGAAGCCCTTATTCCAGCCAATAATCCACCAAAAATCAGTGAGGAGTTAAAAGAATCCATGCGAGAATTTAGTCGTTTAGAAGACGAAGCCTTGCATGTAACCCATTCGTATACGGCTAGTGATATTCAAGTTCTTGAAGGTTTAGAGGCCGTCCGTTTACGTCCTGGTATGTATATTGGATCGACCTCTTCCCGCGGCTTGCATCATTTAGTGTGGGAGATTGTGGACAATGGAATTGATGAATCGCTAGCGGGCTATGCCAATCATATTGATGTCACCATTGAAGAAGGGGACATCATTTGTGTACACGACAATGGACGTGGAATGCCAGTGGACCTTCACCAAAAAACGGGAATTAGTGCCGTTGAAACCATTATGACAGTTTTGCATGCTGGGGGAAAATTTGGTGGAGCTGCCTATAAAATGGCCGGTGGCTTACATGGTGTAGGGGCGAGTGTTGTCAACGCATTATCCTCATGGCTTGAAGTGATTGTCGAACAAGGTGGAAAAAAATACTATGTTCGCTTTGAAAATGGTGGCCATACTGTCGAACCACTCAAAGAAATTGGAACGACGGATAAAACGGGAACAACTGTACGTTTTAAGCCCGATCCAACCATTTTTAAAGAGAGTACTGAATTTAACTTTGAAGTCCTCAACACTCGTATTCGTCAGTTGGCCTTTTTAAATAAAAATTTGACCATGACTCTCACCGACTTGCGCCATGGTCAAGCGGTTCACAAGCAGTACCGCTATGAAGGCGGAATCGTTCAATATGTCCAATATTTAAACAAAGGAAAAGAAGTAGTATCCCCAAAAATCATTTATGCTGAAGGGGAACAAGATAACATCTTAGTAGAAGTAGCGGTCCAATACAACAAAGACTACCAACAACAAATTTACTCCTTTGTAAATAACATCAATACTCATGAAGGAGGTTTTCATGAAGAGGGATTCCGCTTAGCTTTAGCAAGAGAAATTAACCGCTATGCTAAGGAGAATAATCTTTTAAAAAAAGGCGAATCCCTTCAACAAAATGATGTTTTAGAAGGAGTGGCTGCTATTATTTCCATCAAGCATCCAAATCCACAATTTGAAGGACAAACCAAGACTAAGCTTGGTAACAGCGAAGTGCGCAAAATTGTATCTAGTACTTTTGGTCAGCAATTACGTCGTTTTTTAGCGGAAAATCCAGCCGAAGCAAGAGCTATGGTAGAGAAAGCTCTTTTGGCTGGCCGAGCTCGCACGGCAGCGGCTAAAGCGCGGGAAGCCGTTCAACGTAAATCGGCTTTGGATGGCATTACATCCTTGCCAGGCAAATTAATGGATTGCTCTAGCCGTGATGCGAGTGAATGCGAAATTTATATCGTCGAAGGAAATTCCGCCGGAGGATCGGCCAAGATGGGCCGTGATGCTCGAACCCAAGCGATTTTACCTTTACGTGGAAAGGTATTAAACGTAGAAAAAGCGCGCGATAGTCGTATTTTTAAAAATGCAGAAATTAATTCCATGATTACTGCTTTTGGATGCGGCTTTAAGGATGATACCGATCTATCTAAGCTGCGCTATCACAAAATTATCATTATGACCGATGCCGATGTCGATGGAAGTCATATTGCTACCTTGATGTTGACTTTCTTATACCGATTTATGAAACCGGTCATTGAAGGCGGGTATGTTTACTTAGCCCAACCTCCTCTTTATAAGATCCAAAAAGGAAAGCGTGTCGCTTATGCCTATAAAGAACAAGAAATGGATAAACTACGCGCTGAATTCAAAGATGGCTATCGTGTCCAACGTTATAAAGGGCTTGGAGAAATGGATGCTGAACAGCTTTGGGAAACGACAATGGATCCTAAACGCCGCATTTTAAAACGCGTTACCATTGATGATGCGATGGAAGCTGATTCTGTCTTTTCTATGCTTATGGGGGAAGATGTTAAGCCACGAAAAGAATTTATCCAACAAAATGCTGAATATGCCACTCTTGATTATTAGAAAGGAGCCCTATGACCGAAGAAAATAAAACCTTGAATCCTGAAACCTCTTCTGAAGAAGCAATCGAATTGAGCGAAACCCAAGCTCCTGTTCCTCTTAATTCTTTGGATGAAGACGAAAACGACTACGACAAAATTGAAGAAGTGGAAATCGCCCAAGAAATGCGGGAATCGTTTTTGGATTACTCGATGTCCGTTATCGTTCAACGGGCTTTGCCCGATGTTCGGGATGGCATGAAACCAGTTCACCGTCGAATTTTGTATTCAATGGCTGGTTTAAACATCACTCCTGGATCGGCTCATAAAAAATCCGCCCGTATTGTCGGGGATGTGATTGGTAAATATCACCCTCATGGTGATACCGCTGTTTATGAAGCAATGGTTCGTATGGCTCAGGACTTTTCCTATCGCTATACCTTAGTAGATGGGCATGGAAATTTTGGCTCTCTAGATGGAGATGGGGCAGCCGCTATGCGTTATACCGAAGCCCGGATGTCAAAGATTTCTACTGAAATGGTCGCCGATTTAAATAAAGATACCGTTGATTTTGTAGAATCGTATGATGGCGATGGGCGTGAACCAACGGTATTGCCTTCTCGTATTCCGAACTTATTGCTCAATGGAGCCGTAGGAATTGCGGTTGGAATGGCCACAAACATTCCTCCTCACAATTTAACCGAAACCGTAAACGCGATTAAAGCGGTTATGGATGATCCAGATTTAAGTATTCCAGAGTTGATGAATTACTTACCTGGGCCAGATTTTCCAACTGGTGGCATTATTTTAGGCCGCAAAGGAATTCGGGAAGCCTATGAAACTGGTCGAGGCTCCATCACCATTCGAGCTAAGTATCGTGTGGAATCTTTACCCAATGGAAAAAAACGCGTTATTTATTATGAAATCCCCTATAGCGTAAATAAAGTCGCTATGTATGAAAAAATGGCGGAAGTCATTCGTCAAAAGAAAGTTCAAGGGGTTACTTACCTTAACGATGAATCCAATCGTGAAGGGGTACGGATTGTTATGGAATTAAAGAAAGATGTCCAAGAAGAAGTGGTCATCAATCAAATGTTCCGTGAAACACAACTCCAATCTTCCTTTAGCATTAACATGTTGGCATTGGAAAATGGACAACCAAAACAATTGTCCATTAAACAAATGATTGAAGACTATATCGACCACCAATGTCATGTAGTAGAACGCAAGACACAATTTGATTTGAAAAAGGCCCAAGAACGCTTACATATCGTTAAAGGCTTTCGAGTTGTGTTGGATCACTTAGATGATGTTATTCATATGATTCGCTCTTCAAAGAAAGAAGAGTCGGCTTTAATTAATGATATGAATGAGGCTTTTGGTTTAGATGATTTACAAACCAAAGCCACATTGGCTATGCAAGTTCGTCGTTTATCGGGTTTAGAGCGCGATAAGATCGAAAAGGAATATGAACAGCTTTTAAGAGATATTGCTGATTATCAAGATATTTTGACCAATCATGAGCGTGTTTTAAATATTATTCGCCTAAATTTAGATGATATTCAAGCACGATATGGGGATGAGCGCCGGACGGATATTTTAGAAGGCAATTTTGATGTTATCGATGAAGATCTTATTCCCCAAGAAGATATCATGATGACCTTGACCCATTCAGGATATATTAAAGTCACCCCTACTAGTGCTTATCATACGCAAAATCGTGGAGGAAAAGGGATTCGTTCTATTTCTCTAAACGAAGAGGATTCCATCGACTTTATGGTGGGATTATCTAATCATGATTACGTTTTGTTCTTTACCAACACTGGACGAGTGTATCGTATGAAGGGATTCCAATTCCCCATGTCTTCACGAACCGCCAAGGGAACGCCTATTGTAAATTTTTTACCGCTACAAGAAGGCGAAAAAGTACAAGCGATTTTGCCTTACTCGCCAGATGAACGTGTTAAAAATTTATTGTTTGTAACACGTAACGGTTTAGTAAAACGGACACCCATTACTCAATTTAAGAATATTAACCGTACCGGAAAAATTGCGATCACTCTTAATGATGGAGATTCCTTGGCATTTGTACAAGGAACCAATGGTCATGATGAAGTTTTGTTAGCAAGCAATCAAGGCTATGCTGTACGCTTTGCGGAAACGAGTGTTCGTCTTATGGGCCGTACTGCCGCTGGAGTAAAAGGTATTGACTTGAATACGAGTGAAGTTCCAGCTCACGTTGTAGGAATGGCTCTTTCTTCTCAAGGAGATACTGTGATGTCTCTTTCTGAAAATGGGTATGGAAAACGATCCTATATTTCAGATTATCGCTTAACGGATCGTGGAACAAAAGGAGTAAAAACTCTTCAAATTTGCGATGTCACTGGCCCTCTTGTAGGCTTTAAATCTGTTCATGGTCAAGAGGATGCCATGATTGTTACTGAAGCGGGAACGATGATTCGTATTCATATGCCAAATGTTAAAATTCAAGGTCGCAATACACGCGGAGTCCGAATTATTCGTCTTTCCGAAAACGATCAGGTCAATCGTTTGACCTTTACCGAACATGAGGAGACTGAAAATACGAATTCACCTCTTCCTCAAAAGATAGAAAATGAAACTGAGATTGAAGAAAAAATTTTAGAGGACGTAAAAGAGATCGAAATGTTTGAAGAAGCAGAAGATTTTTTTGAAGACGAACCTTGGGAAGAGGAAGAAGACGAAGAAGATTTCTTTTAAAATGTAAGGCCACATCAGTGGCCTTTTTTTATTTAATATGAAATTAATAAATAACATTATAAACTTATAAAAAGTATTCATATTATTATGTGGAATATATTTTATTGATTACAATAAATTTAGATTAAGACCACTTTTCCTTTCTCTTAAAAGTGACTGTTCATGTCTTGATCAAAACCATTAAGAGAGGGAGAAGTTTTTAAACAATAGCTTGAAGACACTGGTTTCTTCCATTCAAATAAAAAAATTTTGACATGAATAGTCACTTTTTGGATGAATCCTGTCTTTCAAGCCGCTCAGACAGGTATTCTCCTTAAATAAAAAAGACACTAAGAATATTGGGATAAAAGCCCATTGGTTATAGAAAAACCAATTTTAAATCTACCGAAGTTAGGAGGTAGCCATTCTTATGTTTTATAAAAACCTTAGATATGAGAGTAAAGGAGAAGTAAAATGTCTAAAGCCATTAAAATTAACATCTTAATGTTGATTACTCAGATTCAAAATAAAGTTGTTCGACAAATGCTTGGCTCAATGAGCCAACAAAGTTGGTCGAATAAACGCAAACGAGATTCGTTTACCGCAGATGATTTAATCATTGTAGCGCAAGCTACTGGTACGACTCTAGCGTTTGTAAATCCTACCACCAAACAGCCCATTGTTACTTTGGAGCTTGAAGATCTGACTAAACACAATTTGGAGGTTTTTCATCAAAGTTGGCCTGAATCCAAGTCAGATCCTCAAACAAAACGAGTGAAGCTTCCAAACTAGGCTAAAACTCCTTAATAAAATTTCTTAGGCTTTCCAAGCAAAATGAGCCTATTAGTTATCATAGAAAAAAGTTTATAATTAATGGTGGTAAAGGGGGCCGGATATAGATCTGGCCTTTTTGTATGAAAGGGATTGAGGAAATTTTAGAA
>CAYMGC010000055.1:0-10693 GCA_964389885.1 uncultured Erysipelotrichaceae bacterium
CATATACCTGATTCTTATTATCCACAATAAATTGAATATTGTATAAACCGATGAACCCAAAACCCTCACCAATACGGGTGGCATAATCGATGATGGTGTTTTTCACTTCATCGTTAATGGTTTGGGGGGGATACACGGAAATGGAGTCTCCCGAGTGAACGCCTGCCCGTTCGATGTGTTCCATAATGCCTGGAATGTAGACGTGTTTTCCATCGGCAATGGCATCGATTTCTAGCTCCTTGCCCACAATGTATTTATCAACCAAGATGGGAGCATCGTGCGAAATTTCTTTCACCGCTTGTCCCATATATTTGATCAACTCCTCATCATTGTGCACGATCTCCATAGCCCGTCCTCCTAAAACATAAGAGGGACGAACGAGAACGGGATAACCAATGCGTTGAGCAATTTCAAGAGCTTCATCTACCGTTAAGGCTGTTTCACCTTGGGGTTGAGGAATATCGAGCTTTTTAAGCATCGCTTCAAATTCATGACGGTCTTCTGCTTTATCGATGCTTTCAAGACTCGTTCCCAAAATGGGAACACCATGTTCGGCTAAGGAAGCAGCCAAGTTGATGGCTGTTTGCCCACCAAATTGCACAATGACACCCTCTGGTTTTTCCAGATCGATGACTTCCATTACATCTTCTGTCGTGAGAGGTTCGAAGTAGAGCTTATCGGAAATCGAAAAGTCGGTAGAAACTGTTTCGGGATTGTTATTAATGATGATGGCTTCATAACCAGCTTTACGTAAAGTCTCAACACAATGCACCGTAGCGTAGTCAAATTCTACCCCTTGTCCAATACGAATCGGTCCCGATCCTAAAACGACAATTTTTTTGTTTTCGGAAGGAATGCTTTCGTTTTCCTGCTCATAAGTGGAATAGAAGTAAGGAGTAGCACTCGTAAATTCGCCAGCACAAGTGTCAACCATTTTATAAACGGGAATAATGCCATTGGCATGTCGGAAATCGTAAACCTCTTTGGCCGTGGTGTTCCACGCTTTAGCAATATAAGAATCCGCAAACCCATGCCGTTTGAGTTCTCGTAAAACATCCACATCAAAGGGGTGACTTTCCATTTCTTTTTCCAAGCGTAAAATGCGTTCAATATGGTAAAGGAACAATAAGTCAATTTTGGTGAGATCATAAATCTCTTGGGTACTCATCAAACCATCTCGTAAGGCCTTCGCAATCGCAAAAATACGCAAATCACTTTGGCTTACAATAAGATCTTTGATTTGTTCTGGAGTCATTTCCTCTAAATCTTTTAAATAAAGATGATCAACTTTCATCTCCAGAGATCGCACACCTTTAAGCAATGATTCTTCCATAGTACGGCCAATGGACATAACTTCACCTGTAGCCTTCATTTGAGTACCAAGGTGACGGTCCGCTCCAGGGAATTTATCAAAGGGGAAGCGTGGAAATTTCGATACGACATAGTCAATGGCTGGCTCAAAGCAAGCATAAGAGGTACGGGTAATGGGATTTAAAATTTCATCTAAAGTTAATCCCACAGCCAATTTGGCCGAAATACGCGCAATTGGATATCCGGTAGCTTTACTGGCCAAAGCAGAAGAGCGGGAAACACGAGGATTAACTTCAATTACATAATATTTAAAGCTTTTCGGATCAAGGGCAAGTTGGACGTTGCATCCACCACAAATTTTTAAAGCCCGAATAATCTTTAAAGAAGCACTGCGCAAAATTTGGTTTTCACGGTCCGTGAGCGTTTGAACAGGAGCCACAACAATTGAATCTCCAGTATGAATACCCACAGGATCCACGTTTTCCATATTGCACACCACAATCGCGCTGTTATTGGAATCGCGCATGACTTCATACTCAATTTCTTTATAGCCAGCAATAGATTGTTCAATTAAACATTGATGAACGGGAGAAATTTTCAATCCTGCTTCACAAATAGCGCGCAATTCTTCTTCATTATCGGCAAATCCACCTCCAGTTCCTCCAAGCGTATAGGCTGGACGAACTACAACGGGATAACCGAGTCTTTTACAAAACTCAACCGCTTGTTCCACACTGTGCACGATATCACTTTCTGGAACAGGTTCATTGATTTCATTCATTAAAGCGCGAAACAACTCACGGTCTTCTGCTTTATTAATAGCAGCTAAGTCTGTTCCCAATACTTCCACGCCACATTCTTCTAAAATACCGTCTTCGGCCAGTTCTACTACAAGGTTCAAACCGGTTTGGCCACCCAGAGAACCAAGAATGGCATCAGGGCGTTCTTTATAAATGACGCGTTTAGCAAAATCAAGCGTAATGGGTTCAATGTAGACTTGGTCCGCCACTACGGAGTCGGTCATGATGGTCGCCGGATTGGAGTTAATCAAGATGACTTCATAGCCTTCTTCACGCAAAGACTGACAAGCCTGCGTTCCCGCATAGTCAAACTCAGCGGCTTGGCCAATAACAATAGGACCAGAACCGATGACGAGAATCTTTTTAATGTCGTCTCTTCTAGGCATTCCGTTTCTCCTTTTCTTCCTTCATGACATCAATAAATTGGTCAAACATTTGTTTGGAATCGTTAGGTCCAGCGTTGGCTTCGGGATGATATTGCAACGAAAAGACTGGATACTTCGTATGCGCTACGCCTTCGCAAGATTTATCGTTCAAGGCTTGATGCGTCATCACTAAGTCAGTTCCTTCCAGTGAATTGGCATCTACGGCATAGCCATGGTTTTGGCTAGTGATTTCCACATGTCCATCGCGTAAATCCACTACTGGATGATTTCCACCACGATGACCAAATTTTAGCTTATAAGTTTTTGCTCCACAGGCTAAGCTCACCAGCTGATGCCCTAAACAAATTCCAAAGATCGGAACCTGACCGATCAGTTCCCGAATGGTTTCGATCGCAAAATCGACATCTTCAGGGTTTCCAGGTCCATTCGTCAGCATGACACCATCGGGTCGGAAGCTTAAGATGGTTTCAGCGGGGGTATCAGCCGGTACCACGACCAAATCACAACCTCGTTCAGATAGCTCACGGATAATCGCTAGCTTGCAGCCAAAGTCAATGAGTACAACTTTTAAACCGCGGTTTGGAACGGAGTAAAGCTTAGTAGTGCTAACGCGCTTAACTTGATCGTGAAGCTCGGGAGCATTTTGAAGCATTTCGACAATTTCTGCGACGTTGGCATCGGGATCGGCCATAATGGCCTTCATCGTCCCTTTATCACGTAAACGACGGGTTAAGGCACGGGTATCGACTCCTTGAATTCCCGGAATACCTTCTCGTTTACAAAATTCATCAAAGGAGTCATCGGCACGCCAATTGGAATAGTTTTCGCAAAGATCGCGCACCACTACACCAAACGCAGCGGGTTCAATGCTCTCCCAATCGTAGTGATTGATTCCATAGTTTCCAATTAAAGGATAAGTCATCAAGACAATCTGACCGCAATAGGAATTGTCAGTCATAATTTCTTGATAGCCTGTCATTGATGTATTGAAGACAAGTTCACCGACTTGAAAAGTATCAGCTCCAAAGCCTTGCCCTTTCCAGACACTGCCATCTTCTAAAATGAGCAGTCTATCCATATGTATTCCTCCCATTTTCTCTATATTTATTCCTCTTTTTCGTTTTTCAGGTTTTATCTCAATTTCTTTTGACTTATTTCGTTTTGAGTTTTGAGGTTTCGCTATAAAAAAGCTAGCTATTGAATCAAACTTGATCTATTTGTCTTATAAAGAAATCAAACGAAGGCGCTTCCAGGATGTTGAAAGACGTTTTGCCCTCCTACCCAAGTTTGGTCAATCCAAACCACACTTTTCCATCCTTTAAACGGAGAATTTTTTCCTTTGGAATAAAAGGTGGTAGGATCAATAATCTGTTCTTTGTTTAAATCAGCTAAGAAAAAGTCGGGACGATAGCCAACCTTTAATTCCCCACTTTTTTCTAAACCAAAGCGTTGAGCTGGTTTTTTAGCCATCCATTCCAAAAGTTGCTTTAAGCTCCAACGCTTTTGATTATGAACAAACTCGGTATACAACAAGGGAAAAGCCGTTTCTAAAGAAACAATTCCAAAAGGGGCTTTATCCATAGGACGGCTTTTTTCTTCTAAAGTATGAGGGGCATGATCATTGGCAATAAAATCAAGGGTTCCATCTTCTAATCCTTCAATCAAAGCCATGCGATCTTCATGACTTCGTAAGGGAGGATTCATTTTTTCCATCGGGCCTTTAACATCCTTGTCTTCAAGCAATAAGTGATGGGCTGTTACCTCCGCGGAACAATTAACGCCGTCCTTTTTTGCTTGGCGTAGAGCGTCCACGCTTTCTTTGGCCGAAATGTGATCGGCATGATAAGCCACAGGAATCGCTTTGGCATATCCTAAATCGCGAATGAGTTGGGCACTTTCACAAGCGGAGGGAATACCAATCCAACCATTGGCTTTAGCATAGGGGCCTTCGTGAACACTCGCTCCTGTGAGTCGATAATTCATATCTTCCGTGTGGCAAGAAAATAAAACCTCAGCCTCTACCGCTTTTTTCATCGCCTCTTGCATGACATCGCCACTCGCTACGCCTACTCCATCATCGGAAAACCAATGAATGCCAAGAGCTTTTAACGCCTCATAATTGGTTGGTTCAAGACCGGCTTCGTTATTGGTAATGGTCCCAAAAGGAAAGACACGGACACAAGCATCTTGAGCAATTTTGGTCAAGTACTGCTCCATCGCTTCTGGAGTAGAGGGGTAAGGTTTTAAATTCGGCATGGCAAATACGGTACAAAAGCCACCCGCGGCAGCGGCTTTGGTTCCCGTGGCAATGGTTTCTTTTGCTTCGTAACCCGGTTCTCGCAAGTGAACGTGCGTATCAATCAATCCTGGTAAAAGGGCTAACCCTTTACCATCCAAAATTTCTACATCTTCCTTTGGACAAGCAATCGTAGGGCCGAGCGCTAGAATTTCGTTTTCATCAAAGAGCATTTCACCAGGCTGTAATCTGTCGTTATAAAAAATTTGGACATTGGTAAACAATTTTTTCATTACAACACCTCACTCCTTCCAAAAGGAGGAATTCCAAGAGCGCGTTTAATCATCGCTTTGCGCACTAACACACCATTGGCCATTTGTTGGAAAATGCGACTTTTATTGGCTTCCACTAAGTCTGAATCAATTTCCACCCCTCGATTTACAGGAGCTGGATGCATAACAATGGCATGTTCTTTTAAGCGTGCATACCGCTCTTTCGTTAATCCATATTTTTCTAAATATTCCGCGTCGCTCATATTTCCTAATTCCGCGCCCCGTTCGCGTTGAATGCGCAACAACATCACTACATCGGCCCATTCAATATTTTCATCAAAGTCTGTAAAGGGATAACCTTCTCGTTGCCATTCTGGGGGGCCGGAAAACCGCACTTCTGCTCCAAAACGCTCTAGAGCTTCTTTATTGGAGGCCGCCACTCGAGAATGGGCGACATCTCCACAAATGAGGACATGCAAGCCATCCAAATGCCCAAATTCGTCATACATCGTCATCAAATCCAACAAGCATTGGGAGGGATGATTGCCTGTTCCATCCCCTGCATTGATGATGGGAATGTCAATGTTTTCAAGCTCTTGGAAATACTCATCTTGAGGATGACGAATGATCAATAAACCATAGCCAATGGCTTCAAAGGTTTTGACAGTATCGTAAAGACTTTCGCCTTTAGTCAGCGATGAACTTTCCGCTTGAAAATCCACACTGCGCAATCCCAATTGATTTTCGGCGCTTAAAAATGAGTAGTGAGTACGCGTCGAAGGCTCAAAAAAAAGATTAGCAGTTAAAGCCCGGAAGCGTTCCGGTATCTGCCAATCTGAATGGGAATTATGAAAAGCCTTCGCATCGTTAAGCAAATCTAGGATTTCTTGATTGGTTAAATCCTTCATGGTCAAAAGCGATTGTTTGTTCATCCGCTCTCCTCCTTAATTTGTAGATGGTCAGACACTAAAATTTCTTTGAAATCTTCAGTATTGTAGCATGGTGTAAAGAGAAAACAAGATGTTCTTCTTTTTTCGTCTTCCTTTCATAGACAATCTTGTGGATTCGTGTTTAGCTATCGGGTCTTTTTTTAAGCCCAATTGATTAAAAAATTTCGATCTTTTTGAGAGCGGTTTCCTTTTAAATCATTTCATATAAAGAAAATGTCGAAAAAAAAAGCTTGAGCAAACGCTTCAAGCTTCTGGCATACAAATTTGACACGAAATATAACCTTCTTGTAAAAGCTCCTTTTTGGACTTTTGGACTTCCAAGCGATTTTTGGCACTCATCGTTTGAGCCCCACTGCATTCAGGCAGATGAAACTTTTTGGAATTGGTATTGATGACATAGGTTTGGACCACTTCATCTGGAGCTAAAGAAACCGAGCTAGCCGTTGAGGAGACGTTGTTGGCCTTGGGCTGTTGGGTGGAGCGATTGGACTTATCGTAAAACGCTAAAATTTGCTCTTCGCTCAGGCTTGTATCCACTTGGTTTTCTCCTGTCGTGTAATTGATCGCTACGCCAGGTTGAACATTGTAACAGTATACACAAAACTCAATTCCTTGCCCTTGATCTTCTACCGAGTAACCTTCCATGAGGACGCCGCGGGCTACCAAATCATCTCCTTCAAAAATAGGCGTAACCCGATACATGACATGATTGCCTGTTTCTTCAATGTAATCATGAACAAGATTTTCAAAGGGCAACATGCCTTCAATGTTTAAGTAGCGTGTACCAGTCATTAAATTTTTGGGATTGGCGTTTTGGCCCGCTAACATAAAAGCGATTAAATGGCAGCGATTGTAAAGCATTCCATCACTTAAAAAGGAATAGCGTTGGTTAATAAAGCCTGTAGGCTTCACCGAAGAAATATCTTGTCGCTTTAAATCCGGCATTAAGTCAGTGCCAAGGCAAGCGTAGGCTTGAGTAACTCGACCAAGCTCATCCAAATCAAAGTAATGTTGAAAGGATTCGGTTGTCCATTCATCGTCTTCGAAAAAGGGCACATTGTTATTGATTTCAACATACGCTTGGCCAGTATAGGCTGGAATGGTCGCAAGACTTTCTTCAATCTCTTCGGATTCCTTGGTTATCGCGCTCGTGGTGGGGTTGGTTTTGGCACAACCGCTCAAGCTTAAACAAAGCGCTAGACTTAAAATGAGCGGTCCTTTTAACCAACGACTCAGGGAAAAGAAATTTTTCATAAATTTTCAAAAACCAATCTATATTGGTTATTCCTTAATTTTTGCGGGTATGTCAGCAGTTTCAATAAATGTAGAGGAATGGGAATTATTTCTTTTTTCTATGTTTTAGCTAGTATTTTAAAATGAAAAGGTTACAGTAACCGACGTAATACCTGTCGTAAAAAGATGTATTACGGCAAGACAAGTATTCCCTTTACAGCATTGTAGAAATTTAGAAACTTAAACAACTGTGTGGTTACGAAATCATTTGTGTTTAAGCGAAATAGGTTAACCGTATGACCTTTGGTAAACCATAAAAATAATCTTAAAATACGATTTCTTTTCGTGATTTTAAGTTACGGTTTTCAAAACTAGAAAATTTTGTAGACGCTTACTCTTCCATTTCGGACAACTCTTGGGGTTCATTTTCATCAATATCCACTAAAATGGCCATTTCTCCGTCGTCATCGTAAACATGGCAGGGAAAAGGATGCTCATCAATGGAATCAAAATCAAACCCAGCATTGCTAGGAATGCATTGAGATAACATCAAGGGAGTATCTCCAATGTTAATAATGCGCCGTCCAATATCCGCAGGAATTTTATGCAAGGAGCCTTCTTCAAGCTCTTCACACCAACATTCCCCTTCACGCGATAAAAACATAATCAAGCCATCGCCTTGCATACAAAGAAGATATTCCTCAGCGTTGGGATTGATGTGAAAATGTCCCTTAGTGCAAAAATATTGGTCTTTAATTTGGCCGGGATAAAGGGTAATGTGGCCCCAATTGAGATGGCCTTCGCCAGGGGTTGATTCTTTGACCATATGTTCATAAATGATGGTTTCTGGATCCATATCCGGATCATCGCGTTTAAAGTAATCCGCATCTTTATAGCGCATCACCATTTCCACCAAATTGTTGCCATTGAGCCGCTCTTGCCAGTGATGGGTCAATTCGGATTTCAACACTGGAATGGGGGCTATTTTTTTCTCATTTTTCATATTTTTTTCCTTCGCTCTAATTTTTCTATCCCCACCAAACAAGGGGCCGTAGGTTTAAAAGGATGTTGAATGCACAATACGTCTACGTCAGGATTTTGCTTCAGCCAAGCCATAATGGCTTCTTGTTCTTGACGGCCTTGTGGGTGGTCATAAAAGACTAGAGCCAAGCGACCTTTATGGCGCAAAAGAGAGATGGTGGCTTGTACAGCTTTTAAAGAGGAGTTTACTTGAGTAAGCGTTTCTTTGGTTTTGGGATCATAGCCAAAATTAAAAACCGCAGCATCCAATTTCCCCTTTAAAAAGGCTAAATCGTCTTGGAGAGTTGCGTGATTGTGTAAAAAAAGACAGAGCTTTTTGGAAGCAAGTTTTGTTTGCGTTTGTCGACCAAGTGATTCTTGCAGCTCATAAGCATATACGGTATGAACGCCTTGTTCTAAGAAAAAAGCACTGTCGTGTCCATACCCAAGGGTGGCATCCAAACACAATGCCTGATGATGCAAAGCTGGCTTTAAAAATGTATGAGCCCAAGTGGTGATCGATTCCATAAAACAATTCCTTTCATCCTTGTCTTAATGATAATCCCTTTTTTCTTCTCTTTGGACAAGGACGAATGGAGTTGCTAGCCTTTTTTCTTTTTTAAACAAAGCTTAAGCCTTAGGGTGCTTTTTCATGCTGGGAAGATTTAAAAAATCCTTGGCATTTTGTTCTAACCAAGCAAGTTGCTCTTCGCGCGTATCGAGTTCAGGATGTAAAATCACTTCCTTTAAAAGCGCATCAAGACAAGCTGCAATTTGGGCGCCTTGTAGAGCGGTTCGCTCTTTAACATCTTGGCCATGAATTTTTAAATCTTTGCGATCCAAAGGATGTTTATCTTTTTCAGCTTCATAAAATTCATAAAAAGCTTTTAAGTTCTCTAAGCGATCGGTTTGACTATGGGCTAAAATGTCGCAATATTGCACCACAAATAGTTTTTGGACGAGGGCATCGTCAAAACCATGTAATACCCTTAGTTTGTATAAGTTCAATAAGCGGGGGGCATAAAAGGTATCGTGAAAAGCGATAAGCTTACAGGCTTCTTCACTGACTTTTTTGGGCAATTTTAAGCGTTGAAAGGCTTTTTTGGCTAACTTTACCGACCATTCTGGATGGCCTTTGAAATGATCGTGCCCATTGTAAAACTGATGAGCTTTGGTTTTGCCACTATCATGGAGCAACAAAGCCCAGGCAATGCTTGGATCAAAGTAGGGCATCGCTTTTAACGCATCAAGGGTATGATGAAAGACATCTGTATAATGATAAACTGAATTTTGTTGAACTTGCGCCATGGCATCGAGTTCGGGAAGCCATGGCTTTAAAAGATCCGTCATTTCATCTAAAACTTGTGGAGAGGTTTCTAAAATTCCTTGCACTTCCGCCGCCACTCGCTCAGCGGCCAAATTTTGAATGAGAGGGGCTTGTTTTTGAATGGCTTCTCGAGTTTTTTCTTCCATTTGAAAGCCAAAGCGTCCCATAAAGCGAAAAGCCCGTAAAAGACGAAGCGCATCTTCACTAAAGCGTTCATTGGGATCCCCTACGGTGCGAATGAGACCATCTTGTAAGTCCTCTTGGCCATGGAAGGGATCAATGAGTCCTTTTTGTGGCGACCAAGCCATAGCGTTGATCGTAAAATCACGTCTCGCTAAATCGTCCGTCACCTCTTGAACAAATTCGACTGATTTTGGATGACGAAAATCTTCATACTCGCTTTCTTTACGAAAGGTCGTCACCTCGGCTTGTTCTCCATCCTCTAATACCAAAACCGTTCCGTGTTCAATTCCAATGGGAACTGTCTTGGAAAACAAGGCTTGGACTTCTTGGGGAGTCGCCGAAGTGGCAATGTCAAAATCGTGAGGCGTACGATTCATAAGCGCATCGCGCACACAGCCGCCCACAAGAACTGCCTCAAACCCAGCTTTATGAAGCGTATTTAAAATAGTTTGAATGCCTTTTGGCATTTCAATTTGCAACTGGCTCATGAAATCTTCCTTTCTAAAACGAAACAAAGTTCTTCCCTTCATTTTAAAGGAAGAAAGGAAAAACCAAAAAAAGGAGCCATCGCCAAGCGATTACTCCTTTAAAAAATTAATTAATTATCTGGTTTTAAAGGCCCATAAAAGTAGGAAGCGGTGGCGCCACCATCCACCAAAACATCGGTTCCTGTGATGAATGCCCCTTTATCACTCATCAACAATTCCGCCACATTGGCCACTTCATCGGCTGTACCGGGCCGCTGGGCTGGGCAATTGGCAAACATATTCTTGTAAAAATCACCACGTGGACCATTGAATTCATCAAGCGCAAGTGGTGTGACGATAATGCCTGGCGAAATCGAGTTTAATCGGGCTTGACGCTCTGCCCATTTTACAGCTTGAGCCATCACGCGTTTTTCATTGGCCCGTTTAGCGAGTTGATAGGCATGAAGAGTATTCTTGATGTTTTCTGGTTGCAAAAGCTCTAAATTTA
>CAYMGC010000056.1:0-10606 GCA_964389885.1 uncultured Erysipelotrichaceae bacterium
CCAGTGGCATAATCTATATCCAAAGACAAAATACAAACATGGGGGCTTTTTTCGATTTCGGCCATTTGTCGTTTTAGAGATTCAAGAGGAGAATACTTTTCACAAAGCCACAACAAGGCGTTTTGTTTTTCTTGCGGATCCTCTACCACACGCATCCGGCCAAAGGCGATCGCACTGCTATAACGAGTCGAAAATCGCTCGGGAATAACGGTATCTTGGTCAACTACACAAAAACTTGCTTTGGGATTATAAGCAATGGCTTCTAGCTTATGGCCCTGGGAAGCCCCATGAAAATAGATATGGTTATCTTGGAAAACATAGTTCAAAGGAACCGCATAGGGCCAATTGTCTTTGTCGACTAAAGCCAACACACCGGTTTGGCCCTGTTTTAAAATGTCTTCGACTTCTAAGTCATTTAAAGCCTGTTTGAAACGACGCATCGGATGTTGAGACATACATTCTTTCCTTTCTTTACTCTATGGTTTGCCACAGCCAACGATTGTCTTGAATAAGGGGCTTAAGCTTTTTTTGATCATTTAACCATGAAAGGTATGAACGCAAAGTACTGCCTACCAAAACATATTGTTCAAAAGTCATCTTTAAGCCATATTGAGTAAAAAGTTCTTGGAGAAGATCTTCAAAACTTTTTGGACTGTGACAAATTTTCAAGATGTCCTGAGCAATTTTATGAACTTGTTGAATATTGAGCGCAACCAAATCCTTAAGGTTGTCACTCACCGGTCCATGAGCGGGAATAAAAATCTTACCTTGAATGGATTTGAGTGCTTCAAGCGAACGCAAATAGGCTTCGACATCATACAAAAAGCCAATCTTGTATTTTTCAAGCGTTTGGGCACTCGAAAGACTATCCGCCACAAATACCACATCATCTTCGGTACGAAATCCCACCATGTCAAAACTATGACCTGGTAAAAAAATGGCTTCTAAGCCTTGTGGTAAATGCTTAGAATCAAAAGGCTCTACTTCGCTTGGTTTAGCCATTAAAAATTTATGGCGCAAGAAAGTAGGAGGATATCCCCCATATAAAAAAGCGGGTTCTAAAACGGGAGCTAAGCTAAAAAATTGATCGATGCTTGGGGCATAAATTTTACAATTCGTCCGTTTTTGTAAGAATTGATTTCCACCAATGTGATCCGCATGCGAATGCGTATTGTAAATGGCTTTCAATTTCCAATGATGTTGATCCAAAATCTGGCGCACTTTACGGGCGGCACTTTCATCACTCCCCGCATCAATCAAAACCACTTCTTGAGGGCTGGTTTCAAAAATTCCGATTTTGGTTGGACTTTCGATATACCAGGTTTTTGGTCCCACTTGAACGAGTTCGTACATAAAATTCCCTTTCTTAACTATATAGTTAATCTTAATGCTCATCAAAACGAAAATAAGAACGGATCACGGATCCTAAAATCCACTTTCCTCATTTTTTAACGTTTGAAGCAATTGTTGCTACACTTGAGCTATGACCTCTACTTTTCTTCTTCAAAAAATTCGCCAACAGGAATCCTTATCGGCTAAAGAGCAACGCCGATTGATTTTATCTTTATCTTGGCCTGCCATTTTAGCGCAAATCTCGGTAACCATCATGCAACTCATTGATGCAAGCATGGTCGGCCAACTGGGCACACAAGCGAGTGCCGCCATTGGACTGGTTGCTTCGACGACATGGTTAATTAATGGCATCAGTTCGGGCGCTGTCTATGGTTTTTCGGTGCAAACCGCTCAAGCCATTGGGGCAAAAGATATCGAACAAGCTGGAAATCTTTGTCTTCAAGGCTTAGTGGTTGTTTTAAGCGTTGGAGTGCTTCTAGGTGGTATAGGAGCCTTATTGAGTTCTTGGATTCCTTTATGGCTAGGGGCTGAGGCCCATCTTATAATCTCAGCCACTTTATATTTACGTATATTTTGCTTGGCGTTGCCTTTTGGATTGTTAAATTCATGGACGGTGCAAATGCTTCAAGCCGCAGGGGATACGAAAATTCCAGGATTTTGCCAAATCGGTATGTGTTTGTTGGATGTAGTGTTCAATGGGCTGTTCATTTATGGCTGGCATTTAGGAGTGATGGGCGCTGCCTTAGGAACCGCTTTGGCCACAGCTTGCTCCGCATTGTTTTTAAGCTATTGGACGCTTTTTAAAAATCCCTTTCTTTGTCAACCAAAGCATCTCCACTTTACCAAGAACTCCCTTCAAAGGGCTTTTCGTATTGGCTTGCCCATTAGCCTAGAGCAGCTCATTACTGGATCTTCGTATGTAGCCTTTACACGCATTGTCTCTTCGCTTGGCACCATTTCCATTGCAGCCAATAGCTTTGCGATTACGGCGGAAAGTCTTTGTTACATGCCCGCTTTTGGATGCGCTTCGGCTGCTACAGCGATCCTTGGCCAATGTACCGGAGCCAAACGGCCTCAATTGGCTCAAGAGATCAGTTGGCGTTTGGTTCGCATTGGCATTTTGATGATGAGCTTTTCAGGTTTGATGTTGTTTCTTTTAGCGCCCCTTTTAATGGCTCTTTTGACTCCTGATTTAGCGGTTCAAGAACTTGGTACCCAGATTTTGCGCTTAGAAGCGTTTGCCGAACCCATGTATGGAGCGGCCATTGTAACCAATGGCATTTTGCGCGGAAAAGGCGATACGATTTGGCCAGCGTGTTTGAATTTTTTGTCCATTTGGGGCATTCGTATTCCCTTAGCCGCGTTTTTAGCCAGACAAGTAGGCTTATTTGGGGCGTGGATTGCGATGGGAATTGAACTGGATGCGCGTGGTTTGTTGTTTTTGTGGCGTTTAAAACGAGCTTGGAAAAAAAGACCTCTTAAAAAACATGTGTCTTAGGAACCATGTTTTTTATTTTGTCCAAAATTTCTATTTTCGAAATGCGTGATTGCGTTCAAAATGAAAGCGAAAAGAAAGGATTGTTTATGTCTGAATTTGATTTTGATACCCTTTATGATCGCCATGGAACGCATTCCTATAAATGGGACTCTAAACCCATCCAAGACGATCCCACTTTATTGCCTTTGTTTGTGGCTGATATGGATTTTCAAACGGCTCCAGTCGTTCGAGAGGCTTTAGTCAAGCTTGCCCAAACGGGCATCTATGGCTATACCTTTGTGTGGCCTGAGTATTTTCAAGCGGTTCAACACTGGATGAAAACCCGCCATGATATGGACATTGAAACCGACTGGATCGTCCCCTATCCTGGCATTGTACCGGCGATTAAGCATGCCGTGCGTATTTATACCAAGCCTGGGGATGAAATTCTTGTATTTAAGCCAGTGTACTATCCCTTTGATTCTTCGATTAAAGACAATGGTCGAACACTTGTGGAATTTGAACTAACGCAAAAGGAGGGAAAATACACCATTAATTTTGAGGCTCTCGATACACTTTTATCCGTTAGCCAAGTGAAAATGATCATTTTCTGCTCCCCTCACAATCCCATTGGCAAAGTTTGGAGCCTAGAAGAATTACAAAAACTAGGTGAGTTAGCCAAGAAATACCATATCTTTGTATTGAGCGATGAAATTCATATGGATTTTACGTGGAAAGACAAGCCTTTTATTTCCTTTTTAGAAGCCTGTCCGGATTTGCATGACCAAAGTTTAGTGGCCACTGCCCCTTCCAAAACTTTTAATTTGGCAGGATTGGATGCCTCTAACATTTTGATTCCCGATGAAACGTTACGAACCACTTGGAAAACGGAAATGGATAAAGCGGGAATCAATGCTCCCAATATGTTTGGCTTGTATGCCACGGAAGCGGCCTATTTACATGGAGCCAAATGGTTAGATGCCCTACTTGACTACATCGATCAAAACTATGAATTCATGAAGGACTGGTTTGAAAAGAAAATGCCCATTGTCAAATTCCAAAAACCGGAAGGATTGTATTTAGCGTGGGCTGATTTTCGCGGTTTAGGCATGGATAAAAAGGAACTCGAAGATTTCATGTTAAAAAAAGCCCATGTATGGTTGGATGAAGGGTACATCTTTGGAGTAGGCGGCGATGGCTTTGAACGCTTTAATTGCGCTTGTCCACGTTCGGTCTTAGAAGAAGCCTTAGAGCGCATTTTAAAGGCTTGGAACGAAAAACAAAGAGAAGAAAAGCTATAAACGAAAAAGAACTTTGCTTTTAGCAAAGTCCTACTCAGCAAAAAAATCGGGATTAAAAAGGACGATTTCTTGCTTAGCTAATGATTTTTGGACATCGATTAAGCGCTGGTTGGAAGATCCCGCAAATTGCAAGCTTAAATCTTTGAGAGATTCAATAAAAGGCCCATCCACTAAAACATCAATGCAGGATAAAATTTGATCGGTCCAAGGCGTATGACGCGCGCCTCCTTCCAACAAATCTTGGTCTAAAAGATAGCCAGTATATACCCAAATGTCTTTGGTGGGCAATTGACGCTTGATCATACGGACCAAATGGGCTACCGCTTCTTGGTTGGCTACTTCAAAGGGATCGCCACCAAGAATGGTTAACCCTTGGATAAAGTGAGGGCGTAAGGCCTCAAAAATTTCCAACTCTGTTTCCTGCGTAAAGGGTTGGCCAAATTGGAAATCCCATGTTTCAGGTTGAAAACAGCCTGGACAATGATTTAAGCATCCTGAAACAAATAAGGAGACGCGTACTCCATTTCCATTGGCAATATCCATTTTTTTGATTTCTCCGTAATACATACTCCGCCTCCTTTAAAAAGATAGTGATCCAATCATAGACAAAAAATAGGTCAAAAGGCAAATCAATCTCCTCTTAAGGCCAAGAGATACTATAAGACCCAAAGAAAAGAGGTTTAAAACAATGCGAAAAAATTGTGGAATTCATCCTTGGTTTTATCCTTTACCGGTTTTAATTATTGGTACCTACGATGAAGATGGTCATGCTGATGCCATGAACGCCGCTTGGGGCGGCTTGTACGAAGCCGATCAAGTGGTTTTATGCCTGAGTGATACTCATAAAACCACCAAAAACATCAAGGAACAAAAAGCGTTTAGTGTTTCCTTTGGGGATGCTCCTCATGTAGTCGCTTGCGATTACGTGGGAGTGGTTTCAGGAAACAAAGAACCCAATAAATTAGAAAAAGCAGGCTTTTCGACCATTAAAAGTGATTTTGTCAATGCTCCTATTATTGAACAGCTTCCAGTGGCTTTGGAATGTGAATTTGTTAAAGAAAACGAAGATGGAAACATCATTGGTCGAATTGTCAATATCAGTGTGGATGAGTCGGTTTTGACACCCGAAGGTAAAATCGATGCGAAAAAATGGCGACCTATTTCCTTTGATCCCTGTGCCAATACATATGTGGAAATGGGCGAAGTGGCAGGAAAAGCCTTTTTTGATGGCTTAACGCTCAAAAATCAATAAAAAAATGGGAAGAGCTTTTGGCTCTTCCTTTTTGTTTTTCTTTATTAAGCGATCTCTCTTTTTTGAAAACGCCAAAGGCCCAGCAAAAACCAAACGCTAAAGCTCAAAAGAAACACACCATAAGTCCCTAAAGATAAAGAGGAACTCACCTGACTGGAAAAATCATGCAAAGCCAAAGAAACCAAATAGCCACTGTAATCCTGCACGTAATACAACCATAAAGGCGTATTGGCCACTAACACACTTGGAATGACCAATACCACATTGAGACCAATGGCAAAAACGGGTTTTTCAAACCAAACAAAAAGACTCCAAATACAGGCTAAACAAGGAAGCATGCTCCAAAACAGTTGAAAGCACCATGAAAGTAGATATCCCAAAGGCAGCGTTTGGTTTAAATCCAAGCGATACATCGTCCATACTCCGGCTAAAGCAAATAATCCAAAAAAGAGAAGCAGATCGACGATCAAAAACCAGACCAAAACGCCAAATTTAGCCAAGGCGAGTTGAAAAAGAGAGATGGGCAAGGAGGCCATTTTACGTAAGCCGCCTTGTCGCTTTTCCTGAAGGCTGAGCATGGCGCAAACCACAATAAGACTAAGCGGCAATAAGTAATAAGCATACACCAAAGCGCTTTGAATAAACATCGCCTTCCATGGATCGGGATATTCCGGACTTAAATATTGGCTTATGTTGCCAACCCCAGAAATCACCACTAAAAAAGGGGCAAGAAAAAGCAAAGGAAAAATTTTTGAGCGCTTGGTTTTTAAAAGCTCGATTTGAAACAGGTTCATACAGGTCTCCTTTGACTGCTCAAAAGCCCCAAAACAAAAAAGAGTACGGTTTCAAGCAGAGCCACTAGGCATAAATTCCAAGAAACTTGGCCTTGCATCTCCATGGCCGGTTTTAACAACACCAAAAATGGATTGAAAAGCCATAGAGCATTTTGACTGCTTGCAAGAGCCATCGCTCCAAAGAATCCCGCTACCCCAATGCCCAAAGGCAACCAAAGCGTTTCAAATAAAGAAGCCATCCACACCATAAAGGCTAAAGTGGGAAGAGCAATCCAAAAGGTGTAAAGCGAAAAGGAAAACCAGCGCCCCAGTTCAAAGCTTCCCGCCGGTAAATCGAAAAGACCGATCCATAAAAGGGCTAAACTCTCTAAAGCAATGGCACAAAAGAGAGCCAAGGTGAGTAAAAAGAACTTGCTGCAATACACTTGGCCCATCGAAAGGGACAAAGCGCGCATTTTATCCAGCCCATGTTCTTGAAATTCCAAATGGTAAACTAGACAACTGCTTACGATAATGCCAAAAGCATTAAAGAGGGCCATCATGCCATACATTTGCGTTAATAAAATATCCATGTAACCCATCGAAAGACCAAGCAAGGAGTCTTTGCGCCAGGCAAAGTTAGCCAAGGCGTATAATCCGCCCAATACTCCTGCCGCCACCAAACAAGCAAAAGCTCCCGTACGTTTTTCTTTGCTCCATTCCAAGCTCACCATTTGACCAAACGAAAGGTTCATTTTTTGGCTCCTTTGTGGCGTTTGTTGTCTTGATCAATCATCGTCAAAAAGATGTCTTCTAAATGTTCGGTGGGGAAATGGTGCTCTTTAGCATACGCTTCTAAATTTTGAAGCGTTCCTTCATAAAGCAAATGACCATGATTCAAAATGCCAATATCGTCTGCCACGCGTTCAATTTCCGAAAGCATGTGCGAGGAAATAAGAATGGTGCAATCGTATTTCTCTGGAAGGGAGCGAATTAAATTGCGAATTTCATGAATTCCCGCTGGGTCTAAGCCATTGGTCGGCTCATCCAAAATCAAAATCGGGGGTTGGCCCAGTAAAGCGCCCGCTAGACCAAGGCGCTGTTTCATCCCAAGCGAATAGCTTTTGGCCAAGCGATCGCCAAATTCCAAAAGACCAACCATCTCCAAAGCTTGATCGACACTCTCTTTAGGCAGTTGTAAAATGCGAGACAAAAGTTCTAAGTTTTCCCGTCCAGTCAAATTGGGATAAAAAGCGGGAAATTCAATGAAGGAGCCAACTTGGCGCAAAATTTCTAAGCGATCTTTGGGAAAATGAAAACCGGCGATTTCCACATCGCCTTTAGTGGGCTTGGTTAAGCCAAGCATCATCTTCATTAAAGTGGATTTTCCCGCCCCATTGGGGCCAAGTAAGCCATAAATGCGGCCTGGATAGACATGTAGGGAAACATCATCGACCGCTACAAAGTTTTTGTATTGTTTAGTAAGATGTTGAGTTTTTATAATCGGATTCATCCTCTTCTCCTTTCTTGGCTATAGCTTAGAAAGGGGACTTTTTTTTTACTCCACATACTCCTTACTTTTGCCTGACTTTTCCTTATTTTTCTAGAGTCCGCCAAAAGCAAGTGGCATACTGAGCGCAAACCAAGAATAAAAATTAAGAAAAAAGGATGGAGAGAAAAGAGGAAAAACCAAAGAAGAGAGAGGAGAACTAAAACGATGGAAGAATTTTTAAAAGAGAAGAAAGTGTTAGTGGTGGATGATGAAGAAGATATTTTGCATTTGTTAAAGGCCTTTTTACACCAAGCCGGCTTTAGACAAGTGATCTGTGCCAAAACCATGAAGGAAGCCTTAGATCTCGAAAGAATGTTTCAGCCCGATGTGGCCATTTTGGACATTATGTTGCCCGATGGCGATGGTTTTGCGCTTTTTGCCACCTTACGTCATCGGCGAAATTTTCCCGTGTTGTTTTTAAGTGCACGTGATGAAGCCCAAAGTAAGCTTACAGGTCTAGGATTAGGGGCCGATGATTACATCGCTAAGCCTTTTTTACCTCAAGAACTCGTTTTACGCCTACAAGCGGTTTTGCGTCGCTGCTACAAAGAGGAGGCCCGCTATTTATCGTTAGCGGCTTGTGATGTGGACTTTGGTCAAGCTCTTGTATTACGCCAAGAAAAAAGCATTCCACTCACCGCTATGGAATTTCGCTTACTTGAAACCTTAGCGCAAAACGCCGGGCGCATTGTGACGGTTGATACCATTTGTGATGTTTTATGGGGAAGCCATGCTTTTGGCTATGAAAACAGCTTGAATGCCCACATTCGCCGCATTCGCGAAAAAATTGAGGCCAATCCTTCCAAACCCGTCTCGTTGCTCACCATCAAAGGACTAGGCTATAAGTTGGTGGTCGTTGAATGAAAGAAAAAAAACAAAAAGCCCCTTCTACCGCTTTGTTTCAGGGACTGGGCCAGTGTTTAAGCAAATGGTTGTTTTCTTGGCTTGGTTGGATGTTGCTTGGCTTTATTCTCAATGTCTTATTGTTTGGCATCATGTTTTACGCCTTGGTGCAAAGTGCCTATCACGAAGGCTCTCCCGCTCATTTGTTGGATCAAGTGGAACAATCTCTTGAATCAGAAAATACAGTTGCCTTTTCTAGCTCGTTACAAGACCTATTAGAACAAAGAGGAGTTTGGGCCTTGGTTCTTGATGAAATCGGAAACCGAGAAGCAGATTGTTTGGTTCCTTTAGAAATTCCGCATCATTTTTCCATTGGTGATATCGCACAATTTTCCAAAGGATTTCTTTGTGATTATCCAGTCTTTGTCCGTCCTCTTGATCAAGGACTGCTTGTACTTGGCTATCCTAAAAATAGCTTTTTTAAATTTACAACCAATTATTATCCTATGCAGGCTTTACAACGCCTATTGTGGTTTGTGCCAAGCCTTTTTATCGTGGATGGTCTCTTGATCTTTGGCATCTATATCCTTTCGAAAAGACAAATTTTTCACAAAAGTGAACCCATTATAGAGGCCATGGCGCATTTGGCCAAAGGGGAAACGTGTGATGTAAGACCAAGCGGGGAACTTGCCCCCATTGCCCAAAGTTTAAATGAGGTCTCTCAACTTTTAAGCCAACAAAATCAAGCGCGGGCCAATTGGATTGTTGGCGTCTCCCACGATATTCGTACCCCTCTTTCCTTGATCATTGGCCATGCCCAACAAATCGCCACCAATCCAAAGGCTACACCTTTTTTAAAAAACCAAGCCCAAATCATTCAAAACGATGCCTTTCAAATCGAGCATCTCATTCAAGATCTCAATTGTGTCTCCAAGTTGGAATACGATATGCAACCATTAAGTCACCAGCCGATTTTACTCGCCAAACTCATCCGAAGTGTTGTAGCTCAAGTGATCAATGCGGGACTGGAAGAGCAATACGAAATCGAGTTGGACATTCCAGCCAATACAAGCCAACTCATTTTGTATGGAGATGAGCGTTTAATGAGTCGTGCCGTGTTTAACGTATTGATGAATGCCATTCGCCATAATCCCAAAGGCTGCCATATCACCATTGGTCTAAAGCAAGATTCCAACCAAGTGGTCCTCTTTGTCCAAGATGATGGAATGGGCCTTTCTCAAGAAAAACTTCAAGCCTTTCAAGAACAACCTCATTATTTACAAAGTCATGAAAATCGTCTGGATTTGCGGCATGGTCTTGGTTTATTGTTGGTCGAGCGCATTGTGCAAAGCCATCAGGGCCTCTTTAAACTTCAAAATTTAAACCAACCAGAAGAAAAAGATGGTGTTTCACAAGGCCTTTTGGTTACCTTTACCTTCGTTTCAAACCAAACCTCAAACAATGAAATCTAAAAAAAGCGCATAAACTCGAAGTTGCGCTTTTTTTTAAAAAAAAATTTTAAAAACTAATGTTTTAAATTATAAATAAAAAAATTTTTTTTAAAAAAAAAAAAAAAAAAAGTGGTATCAATGAATAACACTATTTTAAATTTGTACTATGTCAATGCTTAAAGGCGTAAGCCATATGTTCAAACAACGACCATTTAAATTCATCGTATGAAATTTTGATGAGCTAAACTTTAAGGTTTGCCTAAATGAGTCCTGTTTTGAACTTCTAATCCATTCAAAGATGGGTCCAATTGAACTGCCCTTGCAAACAAGGAATTGGATTGATCTTCGTTTTACCGTATAGCCACCCAAAGTTGGTGGCTTCCCTTATATCTATAAGATGAATATTTATTCGTCTGCAATATTCCCACTTCATTTCAACACTGAACCATTTTTAAAATGTGCGTTTGGATCGAGACAAAAGAAAAGGGCAACTCTAGTAAATCCCTTTGGCTGAAGGTCTAGACTGGTGCCCACACTTATCTAAGCAAAATAAGTGTAGCACCTTTATGGAAAAAGATCTCTTAAAAGATTTTCTTTCCCTTTA
>CAYMGC010000057.1:0-10403 GCA_964389885.1 uncultured Erysipelotrichaceae bacterium
ATTCTTTACATCTTGCAGTTATCTTTGTTCTAAACTCGAACCATTTCTCTTGGTGCCTTTGAAAGATGTCTTCATCATTCCTCGGCTGTTCAGATCTTCAAGTGTGATCCATGCTGGCTTGGTTTTCACCAATTCGGATATTACTTTATTGATATAATCCGTTCTGATACAGTCAAGTTTGTAATAAAGTTTTTGTACTTTCAGCTTTTGTTTTTGGATATTTTTTCGAGTAGCTTCTCCTTTCATATTATTTGGTAACTTTTTCAGACTTTCTTCCTCGAAAGTCTTCTCTGCTCTCGTTTCAGTCTTTTTTCAAGTTTCCTGATACGATTCGTTTTATTGATATTTTTATAAGTTTTTCCATTTGAACATATCACAAATGAGGCCTAAGTTAAGATTCCAAATTAGAACAAGCTTGTTCTCTTCTGCTTCTTCCACTAAAACAGAAACACCTTCCAGCTTTCATGGAACCACTTTTATGATATGTGTTTCTAAAATTGTCGGGATATCCCCTTTTTCTTTAAGACGGACCCAACTAAGCGTTGGTATTCTGTGACGTTTACAGGAAATAGGTTGTTTTACTCCATTTCTCACAAAATACATTTTCACATCTTTGACTTTTTCTTCCAGTTCGGGAATCCTGCTTTATGATTAAAAAAATTTCGAAAAGCTCTGTCTGCATTCATAATGCTTTGCTTTACTACTTCCTTAATCCATAAAAAGGATTTTGCACAAGATACTCATTGTTGAGCCACTTTGTCCTATCCTGAAATAAATCTTTTTTCCTTTTCATAAATTTTTTTATTGTATGCCAAATAAAAGTTATAGACAAATCTGCCTACACCAATTGTTCTATGATCGTCTCTGTTCAGAAGTCGGAAAAATTTTTGTCTTATAACTTTTGAGCAATTTCTTTGGCCCACATCGGTCACGTTTTAACTGAAATGCCTATCCGTTCTGCAAATTCTTTCGGTTTATAATGACTCATAAGCTCACTTCCTTATAAGTAGGCCATGTCACATTTAAACACCTTTATTAGTGTTTTTTTATTTATTTTGTAACTCCTTAAAATTGAATGCTTCTGTGGATAGGCAACCACAAAAGTATACAAAGATCTTAGATCATCTAAGCAGGTTAAACCTTTAAAATAAAGCTTAGGTATCCATAGATAAGCAAAAGCGAACACAAAAATACTCATTGAAAGCGAAAAAAAAACGTCAGCCCTAATCCTAAACGCAAAAGAAAAAAAACAACCAAAATTACTCGATTTGTGGTCTAGTGTCATTTGGCCAAATTGTTAAGAATAGAGAAAACGACTTTGCGTATAGGCCATGTGTACAATTCCATTGTGGCACACAACGGCCAAGGCAAAAAGCCTTTTATGAGGTGGCTTTTCAAAAAAACACCCGCTCCTTATTGAAAAGCGTACTTTTCTTGGCTTTACAAAGGTTTTGAAAGCCCTTTTTTGCCCTTCAAAGATGTACACATATTGGAAAAAATTACGAAAAAAAGTCATAAGATGCAATAACTACTTTAAGGAAAGCTTAAAAAAGAAAAGAAACCGGAATCAGAAATGGCTTTCTTGTTCCTTTTAGGGAGATATCCTTACTTTAAGCCTTTTTGAATGGATCTAGAAAGGATGAAATAATGGACTATAGAATTGAACACGATGTATTGGGAGAAGTTAAAGTTCCCGCGGATGCGTGCTGGATGAGTCAAACCCAGCGTTCATTAGAAAATTTTAAAATCGGGGTAGAGAAAATGCCTCATTCTCTAATTCGCGCCTTTGCCTATTTGAAAATGGCCTGCGCTATCGTGAATTTTCAAGAAGGGAAAATTCGTCGAGAGCAAAAAGAAGCCATTGTAGAAGTATGTCAAGAAATTTTGGCTGGCAAACTGTACGATCAATTTCCTTTGGCTATTTGGCAAACTGGATCGGGAACGCAAACCAATATGAATGTCAATGAAGTGATTACCCATTTAGCCAATGCGCGTTATGGGCAAGGGTTCTTACACCCCAACGATGTGGTTAATTGCTCTCAATCCTCTAATGATACTTTTCCTTCTGCTTTACACATTATGGTTTCCATCGAAGCCAAAAAACAGCTATTTGTGGCGTTGGATCAATGCATTGAAACCCTTAAAACCTTAGAGAAAAACAATGCAGGAATTATTAAAATTGGCCGTACCCATTTACAAGATGCTACCCCTTTATATGTTAGCGATGAAATAAGCGGTTGGCGTTCCATGTTGGAACACTCCAAACATCATCTAGAATCTGCTTTGCCTTACGTTCACGAACTAGCGATTGGAGCCACCGCAGTGGGAACAGGACTAAATGCCCCTGAGAATTTTGGCCAAGGCGTATGTGCGATTTTAGAAAACATGACGCATATTCACTTTAAAAGTAGCCCCAACTTTTTCCATTCTCTGACCTCAAAAGATGCCTGTGTCTTTTTTTCGGGCGCTTTAAAAGGGCTAGCTGCCAATGCGATGAAAATGGCTAATGATATTCGTTGGTTAGCCAGTGGTCCTCGTTGTGGCATTGGCGAGTTGAATATTCCGGCTAACGAACCGGGTTCGTCGATCATGCCAGGAAAAATTAATCCTACCCAATGCGAAGCCTTGACGATGGTAGCGGTCCAAGTGATGGGAAACGATGCCGCGATTGGTTTTGCAGCCAGTCAAGGCAACTTTGAACTCAATGTCTTTATGCCGCTTATTGCGTACAATCTCAATCAATCTATTCAATTGTTAAGCGATGCTTTGATCTCTTTTGATGAACATTGTTTACAAGGCTTAAAGGTCAACCACCAAAAGACCAAAGAAAACCTAGAAAACTCATTAATGTTGGTCACTTGTCTTAATCCTATTATTGGATATGAACAGGCGGGAAAAGCAGCACAATATGCTTTCCAAAATAATTTATCTTTAAAAGAGGCCGTTTTAGCTCTTGAACTTTTAACAGCCCAACAGTTTGATGAACTTGTTCGACCAGAAAAAATGGTTCGCCCTCTTTCTAAGCAAGAAAGCTAAAGGTTTTAGGCAATCAAAAAAAGGGAGCCTTTCCACATAGAAAAGCTCTCTTTTTTCTTTTGATCTTTTATAACAAGGGAGAAAAGATCTTTAAAAACTGACGATATTGACGCGTCCACCAATGAACTTGTTGCGCATCTTCTAATTTCATCAAACGCGATTGAGAAAAAATGTGTTCAAAATCGGCCTGAATGTTCGAAATACAAGGAACATTGTACATCCATGTTCCACATTCATAATTGGCATAGTACGAACGGAAATCCATATTCACAGTTCCACAAAGGGCATGCGTTTGATCCACCAAAGTAACTTTGCCATGAATAAAGCCGGGGGTGTATTCATACACTTTGACCCCTTTTTTGGTCAAAATTTCACTGTTGATCTTAGTAACTTCATAGACTAGCTTTTTATCGGGAATCGCTGGCACCACAATGCGCACATCCACTCCATTTTGGACCGCCAATTCGAGTTCCATAATCATCTCGGTATCCAAAATCAAATAAGGTGTGGTAATCCAACAAGATGTATTGGCCAACTGAATTAAATTTTGATGGAACTTTCGTCCTACATTTTTACTATCGGTTGGAGAATCAAAAAAGGGAAGGACATAGCCTTGTTCTTGTTGAGTTGGATCGTGCTTATGTTCCAAAATAAAATTTTCATAAGGGGTAGTCACTTCGGAGGCATAATTCCAAATTTGTAAAAAGGCAATTACAAAGGGTTCGACCGCAGAGCCAAACACTTGAATCCCCATATCTTTCCAATAACCAAAGCGTTCAATGCGATTGACGTATTCGTCTGCTAAATTACTCCCTCCTGTGAACGCCGTTTTTCCATCAATAATGGTGGTTTTACGATGATCGCGGTTGTTCATTTGAATCGCGAGTTCGGCTCGAACAGGATTAAATTTATGAACTTGAATGCCTCTTTTTCGCAGTTGCTCATCAAAATCTTCTGGTAAATTTAAAATGCATCCAAAATCATCATACATTAAGCGAACATCGACTCCTTGAGCCGCTTTACGCTCTAAAACTTCGATCAATTCGTCTAACACAGTGCCTTCATCAATAATGTACGTTTCAATAAAGATATATTCCTCTGCTTGCTCTAAAGCTTCCATAAACGCTTTAAAATGCGCCTCCCCAGTGGAATAGTATTTCGTACCACAATTTGGATAAACGGGAAAACAACCATTATTCCAAGCCAAATGCGTCATGCGGCGAAAAGCTGGGTCCTGAATGCCAGAGGTTTGCAGAGTTTGTAAATTTTGTTCGGCATAGGCCACGTAATCCGCATACGCTTGCCGGTCTTGAATCATCAAAGCTTTGGGGATTTTTCGACCACCAAATAATAAATAGATCAAACTTCCAAAGACGGGTAAAGCCATTATGATAAAGACCCACAACAATTTGGAAGAGGAGTCGGAATCACGATTAATTACATAAATGGACAAAATAACGCTAAGCACTAACATGATGTAATACACCACTAAGAAGTGATGGGAAAAATAAAACCTGAACCGTAAGCCAAATTGATGGACTTAAGGTGATGTTCATATGTGTTCGCTAGACACATACAGTTCTCTGATGAACTTCTTGTACTTTCATACAAGCACAGACTATCTCTTCATCCTCGCCTTAATGCGTTAGGAGCCACCCATTTCGAAACCGCTTGGTTTCTACTCCCTTTTTGGGATAGTCGTTGAACCTTCTTCTTTTCGAAGCTTGGCTGCGGATTGCCCATTGTTAGAAGTGTTTAGGATTTAACCATGCACCATAAAACAAATTTTTATTGCTTTCGCGACGATCACGTTAATCCATTTTTCAAGATTGCGTTGTCGTTTTGTTTTCTTTAGGGGTTTCCCGCAATTAAAGTGGTAGGGTTCTTTCTACAGATTTCTCTATAGATTGACGACAAAAAATGAAAATTTGTTATTCATCAATACGAAAAGGAGCCCAAGCTGTATGAGTAACGCTATGGCAAAATACAGCGCTTTGGACTTGATAATTTTTTTAAAAACTTTCAAACATCCACCTTCCTTTCTGAGGTGTGGTTCCTAGTCCAAGGCTTCTCAATAAGGTAGACTTTGGACTTTGTGTTCATTTTGGGATCCTTAAGATGATTTTGTCAATTGTTGTCTTAGAAGCTTTCGCCCAGCTCCCTTAGCTTTTTAACTTCCAATTAACTCATCTTTTCTTATACTGAAAGTAGCCAAAAAGAGATTTCTGGCTTTTAAAATTTCCCTTGGAAAGGTCTTCTCTTTTACGCTTGCCTCTTAAGCGTGTTGCGCTATTTTTAATGGCAAGTCTTTTTTTCGCCAAAATCTTGATTTATTTTACGATTTAGTAAAAAAGAAAAGGAAACAAAAAATTTAAAATTATGAAAACAAAAAAATATCCATACACTCAAAACCGAGAGCTTTCATGGCTCAAGTTTAACCAGCGTGTATTGGAAGAAGCAGCCGATCCCACTGTTTCTTTATTAGAACGACTTAAATTTTTAGCCATTTTCTCCTCAAACCTAGATGAATTTTTTATGGTGCGCGCCGGAAGTTTAATGGATATGTCTTTAGTGGATAATCGTCAAATTGATTCCAAATCGGGCATGTCGCCCTCTGAACAACTCTCTGCCATTTACCAAGAAGCGGCCCGCCTTTACAAAACGCGTGACAATGTTGCGCGCAATTTATCCAATACTCTTAAAGAAGTCCATATTGAATCGCTTAGCTTTAAAAACCTCACCAAAAAACAAACCAAGTTCATTACCAATTACTTCGAAAAGGAACTCGCTCCTTTGTTAGCTCCCCAAATTATGGATTTACATCATCCATTTCCTTTTTTAATTAACAAAGAGCTTTACATTTTCTTTCGAATTATAGAAGATGGGAAAACCCGTTATGGAATTGTTCCTTTGCCTTCCTATTTGCCCCGAGTGATTTATCTTAATGAGGAAAAAACGCAATATATCTTAACGGAAAAGGTAATTTTAGCCTTGCTGGAAAAACTTTTTCCCAAATCCAAAATTCCGTTTAAGACTATTATTCGTATTACCCGAAATGCTGATATCAACTTAAACTCTGGTGATATTGAAGACGATGAAGATTATCGTTCTTATATGAAGACGATTTTGAAAAAGCGATTGCGTCTTTCTCCCATTCGCCTTGAAGTGTACAAAAATACCGATCCCGAAGCGATTGATTATTTATGTAAACAACTTCACTTGCGTAAATCTCAAGTGTTTGTCTCTAAATCATCCCCTCTTGATCCAAGCTATATTTTTCCAATGATTGATGATTTACCAGCGGATGTGCGAGGCGCTTTGACCTATAAGCCCTTTACGCCTCAGACCAATGAACGGCTGGATCCAGAAGCTCCTTTAATCGATCAAATTTTGGATCACGATGTTCTTTTATCCTATCCGTATGAGGATATTGATTTATTTATTAATTTGCTTCGCCAAGCTTCAAAAGATCCTCGCGTTTTGGCGATTTCCATTACGATCTATCGGTTAGCTAAGCATTCTCAAGTCGTGAAATACTTATGCCGAGCAGCTGATAATGGGAAAAATGTCACCGTTTTAATGGAATTACGGGCGCGTTTTGATGAGCAAAATAATATCCAAGCAGCCGAACGCTTGGAAGAATCTGGTGTAAATGTTTTTTATGGCTTTGAAGATTACAAAGTTCATTCCAAATTGATGCAAATTACTTTGAAAGATGAAAAGGGACAATTGCGCACCATTACCCAAATTGGCACCGGCAATTATAATGAGAAAACATCTCATCAATATACCGATTTTTCTCTCATAACGGCAGATCCCAATATCGGGATGGATGGTACCGCCTTCTTTCAAAATATGAATGTAGCCAATCTTGCTGGAGACTATAAAAAACTCATTGTATCCCCTAAAGCACTTAAACAAGCGGTGATCAAACATCTCGATGAACAAATTGAATTAGCCCAACAAGGAAAGCCGGCTCGAGCTTGGTTTAAAATGAATTCGGTTACGGATTTAGAACTCATTGCTAAGTTGCAAGAAGCCTCTCAAGCAGGCGTTCAAATTCGGATGATTGTACGAGGCATTTGTTGTCTTCTGCCTGGCTTGCCTGGATATACCGAAAACATTGAAATTCATTCTATTGTGGGTCGGTTCTTAGAACATGGTCGTATTTATATCTTTGGCGAAGGGGAAGAGGAAAAAGTGTATATTGCCTCAGCCGATTTTATGACCCGCAACACTGAGCGACGGGTTGAAGTAGGAGTACCTGTCGAAGATCCCGAGTTGAAAAAAGAACTTGTGGATTACTTTGAATTGCAATTTTCTGATAATGTGAAAGGACGAAAGCTCTTAAGCACTGGCCAATACGCCAAATTTAGCCAAGATGCTGAAGAACTCATCGATTCGCAAGATCGCTTTATTGATATGGCCAAAGACCATCGCTATATTCCTCATCCGCAAACTGTTAAAAAAGATCAGAACTGGTTGGAAATCTTTAAGAAGAATTTTTCCCAACACTTACCCAACCGCTTTAAATAAGTTTTTTTCTTAGGCCTGCCTTTCTTGGTAGGCCTATTTTTAAGTCAACCGAAAAAAGAAAGGAAAAGATCCAAAGAGAAATCTATTAGCTCGGGATTGAAAAATTATGAATCAAAAAGAACTTCAAGAATTGAAACGTCAATTTAAATTTGATAACGATAAACTCTTTTTAAGAGGTATTCAAGAAGCCTATGGAAAAAATCGCGATGGAGAGGCCTCCATTTTATTTTCTCGCCAAGTTAACCCTGACTTCTTAGAAAAAGAAGAAGGGGAATTGTATTACGATATCTTTAAAAAAAGCCTAGCCGGCCAATTTGGAAAAAATTTAATGGAATATGCCTTTGACAAAGCCAATCCTCAATCGTTGGATTTGCGTGACACTTTTTTAGGATATAAGAATGGTTCATTGTTACAAGATGTCTTATTTACCGAACTGGTTCAAGATCTTCTTGTCAAAGGAGATTATCGCAATCCGGTTTACATTGTAGCGGGCGTGTTTGAATATGCGGCAGCTGAGCTGAATGCCAATCGGGAAGATTTAGGAGATAATTCCGTCTTTCGCTTTGTACTTGTAGCAGTATGTGAAGCCAAGCTAACCAATCTTGGCTTAATTTATAATAATCATGACAAGGAAGTACGACGAAAAATCAATGAAGAAATGGAAATTGTGTCCACTTCTTTGGATGCCTTTTTGTATCCCGTCTTTACTCAACGACGCACCGATCTTAATCATTTCTTGTACCATACCAAATCGGCTAAAAATCCAAATATTTCTTTAATTGAGGAGTACTTTCATATTCCCTTTACCTCAACTGCTCAAGAGCAACAGGATGGATTTGCCAAAGTCATTGAAGACGCCTTTCCAGATGGTTTATCCTCCCAAGTAGCGATGAAATTTCATGAAAATCTAAGTGAATTCGTTAATGAAGGCAGTCAAGAAGAAGGCGTCGTAATGATTAATAAGCGACAAATTAAAGATCTTTTAGCTTCCTCTGGCCTTGGGGCGAGTGCGCTTCAAGAATTTGATCGTTCTTATCAGACTATTTTAGAAGATCAAGAAGTAGCAGCTATCAATCTTTTAGAAAAGGGCAAAGTAAGCCTAAAAGCGCCTTCGATTACTATCAACGTGAAAGATGATGCGTTGGAGCGCATTCAGGCCAAAGAAGTGGATGGAAAATATTGCTTAGTCATTGAAATTGATGAAGGATTGCAAATATCGGGACTCCCTGCTAATCTAGCTAACCTCTAAAAAGAGGTTCATGTTCCTCATTCAGAAACTCATAAATGAATTTAGTTTATAAAAAGCCGGAGTCCATGTAGGATTACCGGCTTTAATCATTTTCTAGACTCTTTTAGAAAAAAAGTTAATAAGATGTTTCGTCGATCTGAGGTTGAATAATCTTTACAATTTCCTTCCAATCCTGGGCAATCCACAGTCTTTGGCTACAAAGAGCTTTTTTTGCTTGGTCTTGACTTATCAAATCAAGGCTTTCTAAAGCGGCTTTCCTTCCTTTTGGATAAAACCAAATAGCCTTGGTTCCAAAATTGAGACCACCTTGAATATCAGCTCTCCACGAATCTCCAATGATCATGATGTTTTTGGGGAGAAGATCGCAAGAAGAGTAGGCCATCTGCGTTTTTTCAAAAGCCTTTTCAAAAAAGAGATGATTTGGTTTAGACACTTGAAACACCTCAGAGATAAACATATCTTTAAAAAATCGACTTAAATTGGCTTTTTCTAAGCGTTGGCGTTGTCCCAAACTTGGTCCATTGGTCACGATAAACAGAAGAAGATTATCGTTTTGTAATGTTTGAAGACTTTCCACTACTCCAGAAATCAAAATTCCTGATGAATGAAGAAGTGTACTAAATTTCGTTTCAAAACCTTCGGGATCATTTAAAGGAAGTTGCAATTGGTGAAAAAGAAGAGGAAAGCGAATCTTTTGAAGGCCTGGACGATCAAGAATTTGATTCTCAATCTGGTTCCAAAGAAGAGCATTCACTTCTTCAAATTGATCGAAATAAATTTCTTTCCAAGAAAGATTATAGATTTCAAAGGTCTGACGTAATGCAAGATAAGAAGCAGTTTGAAAATCTAACAAGGTTCCATCGATATCGATCCAGAGCGCACAAAGAAAACTAGAGGAAGTCAAGTTGAACATATGTTTATGATGCCTAAAGAGTTTTTTAACGTCAAAATAAAAAAGCCGAAAACCGGCTTTTTTAGCTTTAGAAAATTTGGGAAGCTATTTCATAAGCTTCTTGATAGGCAGGATGAGCTAAGATATCCCCTTTGCGGGATACATTAAAGCCATAAATCGTACGAACTACATTACTGTCAGGAAGAGAATCCGTAAAGCCATACAATGACTCTACCGTCGATTCCATTTCAGAACGGTTAATCGCAGCTGTAAGAATAAAATAAAAGTCTTTCCCTGAAATTTGACTAAAGTAAGGAGTCATACGATCCATGAATGTTTTTAACATCCCAGACATGTTATAGAAATAAACAGGTGTAGCCAATACAATCACATTGGAATTGATGAGGGCTTGAGCCGCTACATCGGCATCGTCTTGGACTTGGTCTTCACGCAAGAAGTCAAATTGTTGGTCTTTCAGGTCAATCAACGTAACCTCATTTTCGGGGGTTTGGGAAGCTCCCTTAGAAAATTGGGCACAAAGAATGTCACAATTTCCATCACGACGTGGTGACGAATTGACAATAACAATTTTCTTCATAAAACATCCTCCTTTATACAACGGGCATTGTCTTAATTCATTATAAAAAAGGGAAGAGTAAAATGAGACCTCGATGCCCTTAAGGCAAAACT
>CAYMGC010000058.1:0-10376 GCA_964389885.1 uncultured Erysipelotrichaceae bacterium
TTGGGCTTTTCAAGAAAATGTTAAAGGGAGTGAGTAAAGTTCCTTTTCTTTGCTTACGGAAAAGGAATGAAAATCTGTAGTACTCCTGAAAAAAAACAATCGTCTTTCTCAAGCAGGGTGAGATTAGTTTTTATTGTCTAATTCTCGTTGAATAAACCTTAAGAAAAATGGAAAAAACACCAGATCGAAAAAGTTATTGTTTTCAAAAGGCTTATTGGTTGTTTTCCTTGGTTAATCAAGGAAAACAAAAATGAGTTTGAAGTTTTAAAAGATTCCTAAATAAAGAGATCAAGCCTTTCAAACTTTCTACCTCTTTTTAAGAAGAAAGTGCTATTTCACTAAACTTATTTATTTTGGTTTTTTTTATTTATTTTTCTTCTTAAAATTTGAAGGCACAATCATTATATAGTAGGAAGAGACAAAAAATATTCTTTCTAAGAGAAAAAATAGTCAGAGGTTCTTTGAGATCAATGGTCTCTTCACTTTTACCTTTCTTATCTTTCCTCTTCCCCACAAATGTGTTCAAAAGCCACTTGAATTAGGGAATGAACATGATCATCATCCAATGAATAGTAGACGGTTTTTCCATCCTTTCGGCTTTTAATAAGCTTGGCACTTTTTAAAGCTTTCAGTTGATGGGAAACGGCCGAGCGAGACATAGAGACAATTAAAGCTAAATCCGATACACACAATTCACTCTGATCTAAAGCATTTAAAAGCTTTAAACGAGTAGGATCCCCCATAATTTTATAAAAATCAGCAATTTTTTGAATTTCTTCTTCCTGAGGCATTTTGCTTTTCGCTAAGCTATAAGCTTCAGGATTTTGAATTTCATAAATAGAATTTGAATTTTCCATAATCGTATAATTTCTATTCGTATCTTTATTGTAAATGGTCCTTTGAACTAAAAGTAAGAAAATTGATTTTCTAGTTTTGAATGGAACCTTATAAAAAGAGTAAGATCAAAAAAAAACAAAGATTTAAGATGATTTTAAATGGAAGTCCGATGAGATGGTGGGTTTTTCACCTTATTTTTTCTCCTTCTTCTTAGAAAACAACGGATTAAAAGCTAGAAAAATAAAAAAAAGAAAATTTTAGTTGAATAGTTGCGCAACTAATAAAATATTCTATAATGGTTTTAGAACGATTGAATAATCATTCAATTGTTACGATTGCCTAGGGCAGTCAAGGAGAGGTTCTTATGAGAAAAACATATAAAGTAGAATTGGATTGTCCCACTTGTGCTCAAAAGCTTGAAAATTGTGTAAAACAAACCGATGGAGTTGTAAAATGTTCTGTCAATTTAATGACTCAAAAACTAGTTATTCAATCAGAAGGACGTGATCCTCAAGAAATCATCGAAGAAATCGCCAAGAAGATGAAAAAAATCGATGATGATGTGGTCATTGACTTTTAATATATGACGAAAAAACAAAAGAAAAATTTAATTCGTATTTTGATCACAGCAGTGGCCTATGGTGCCATTGCCCTTTCAACCATTTGGATTTCTTGGAATCCATGGTTGCTGGCGATCGCTTATGCGGCCGTATATTTGTATATCTCTTGGGATATTTTGAAAAAAACTTGGAAAAACATCCTGAATAAAGATTTTATGGATGAAAGCTTTTTAATGAGTGTAGCATCGCTTGGAGCTTTTGCTTTGGGTGAATACTCCGAAGCCGTGGCAGTTATGTTGTTTTACCAAGTAGGAGAATGGTTTCAATCCTATGCTTTGGATCGTTCTCGAAAAAATATCTCCGCTTTAATGGATATTCGTCCAGACTATGCCAACTTAGAAGTGGATGGAAAAGTAGAAGAAGTTGATCCAGAAGAGGTCAATGTTGGAGATATTATTGTAATCAAACCAGGAGAGCGCATTCCTTTAGATGGAGAAGTGATTTCTGGAGAAAGTGCGGTTGACACCTCCGCTTTAACAGGAGAAAGTGTGCCACGCACTGTTCGACCAGGAAAAGACGTGATTTCCGGTTGTATCAATGTCAATGGGGTGATTAAAGTCAAAGTCACCAAACCTTATGACCAATCGACCGTGGCTCGCATCTTAGATTTGGTGGAAAATGCTACGGATAAGAAAAGTCGTTCGGAACAATTCATCACCAAATTTGCTCGCATTTATACTCCTGTCGTGGTGTATTCAGCCATTGCTCTGGCCATTATTCCTTCTTTGTTTACTGGAGATTGGATGACATGGATTTATCGTGCTTTAGAATTTTTAGTCATTTCTTGTCCTTGTGCTTTGGTGATTTCGGTTCCTCTTGCTTTCTTTGGGGGCATTGGAGGCGCAAGCCGTTGTGGAATTCTTGTAAAAGGAAGTACCTATTTACAAGATCTCAGTGAAGTGAAAACAATGGTGTTTGATAAAACGGGAACGTTGACAAAAGGAACCTTTAACGTAACAAGTGTTCAACCTCTCACTATGGATCAAACCGAACTTCTCACTTTATGTGCCAAAGCCGAATCGTACTCAACCCATCCGATTGCGCAAAGCATTGAACGAGCTGCTCACTTGCAAGATGCAAAATCGCAAGTAAGTGATGTTCAAGAGATCGCGGGAAAAGGCTTAATTGCCAAAGTGAATGGTCAAGAAGTCGCCTGTGGAAATGCCAAGTTGATGACCTCTCTTCATATTCCTCAAGATATTTTGCCTCAAGGCTCTGGATTTGGTACGGTCGTTTATGTAGCTGTGAATGGCGAGTATGCTGGGGTCATTGAAGTGGCCGATGAACCCAAAGAGGAAGCTAAAACCGTCTTTGAGTTGTTGACCAAGTATGGAGTGAAAAACTTTGTGATGCTTACCGGAGATAGCGAAACGGTAGCCACCGCTATAGCCAATCATACTGGAATTACTGAAGTCCATGCTCAACTTCTTCCCGCCCAAAAAGTAGAAGAATTGGAAAAAATTTTGGATACGCCCCATGAAGGCAAAGTGGCTTATATTGGGGATGGCATTAACGATGCGCCGGTATTAACTCGGGCCGATGTAGGCATTGCGATGGGTGGTCTTGGCAGTGATGCGGCTATTGAAGCGGCAGACATTGTTTTAATGGATGACCAACTTGACTCCTTAATTACCGCTATTGATATCTCGCGCAAAACCTTACGAATTGCGCAACAAAATATTGCTTTTGCGATTGGAGTAAAAGTATTGACTCTTATCCTTGGTGCTTTGGGTATAGTCAGTATGTGGGGAGCCGTCTTTGCGGATGTAGGAGTTTCCATTCTTTGTATTTTGAATTCTATGCGGGCTTTACATGTTCAAAAATACCGCTTAAATACTCCACAAGTTTAAACGCAAGCCAGCCAAAAGCTGGCTTTTTTTAGTAATCGTTTCTTTCCACCTTTTGGTGTAGCTTAGCCTTTAAGATAACTAGGGATCGCTATAATGAAGGTACACTTTACAAACGTCAAAAGTTGGAAAGGAAAGAGGTATGTCTTCCAAACCTAAATCATCTATCGCCTCTCCAGAAGGTGCCTTGTCTTTTTTGTTTTCCATTTTTGCTCTTTTGATGTGGCAAGTATCCATTAGTCAATACAATGAAGCCACGTATTTATCCATTGGCCTGACTTGGATCATTCTTTCTCTTGGAGCCTTAATGGCAAGTCTCATTAATATGATTCGCGGAAGTGAAAAGGGAAATACCAATTTACTCGCTACCATTTTGCTGGGATTTTTTCCCGGATTGAATATGTTGATTTCCTTAGCTCTCAATGGCGGAGGCTTTTCCTATCAGCCCACCATCATTGGACTAATGTACATGATTGGAGCGATCTTTTGTTTTGGTGCCGCTTGGACCCGCCGCTATGAGCCTTTATACATTTGGTTACGAACTGTTTTCGTGGCCCTTGGTCTATTTTTTGTGGGATTTGGCGATTTAACCGAGCTTTCTTTTTTCTTATCCTTAGGGGGCTGGAACTTATTAATCTATTCTCTTTTAAGCCTTTATTATGGCTTATCGGTGTTGTATCCCTACTATGGAAAATCTTTACCTCAAGGAAAATCGATTCTTGAGATATGGCCTAAAAAAGCTAACTTTTTTTAAACCTCTTGAAAAAGAAGGGAGTTCTCTATGCATTCGCAACAACTAACCAGTCCACAGATGATTGTCTGCTTCATTTGCGCCACCTTTGGGGCCATGAGTTTTTGTTCTGGATTTTTTTCTTTATCTCCCGATACTGTGGTCGCTATGGGAATCATTCGGTTGGTATTAGGCATCATTTACTTTATTGGGGCTTTAATTAATATCTTTAAAGGCATTCCAAGTGGAAATCTCAATTTAATTAGTGCGGTGTGTTTTGGCCTCTTTGCGGGTGGTAATATGCTGCTTTCCGCTCTTTATTCTCGCTTTGGCTTAGAAATTCAACCCCTTATTTATTGTATTATCCAAATTTTTAGCGCAACTTACATTCTTTGTCTTTTGCCCGCTCTAGTGGAAAGTGCATTTTACAATTGGATTTTACAACTCGCTGGTTCCTTAGGGCTTTTAAGCCAAGCTTTCCAAGTGATTTTGAGTTCCAAGGGATTTCAATATGCCGGTGGAATTTTCTTTTTGATTTATGGATTGTGTAGCTTATATGGTGGACTTTCAGCGATCATTTCAGAGCTGCCTCAAGGACCAAGTGCCCATGAAGTCTTTCAAAATTGGCTTAAAAAAAGGACTGCTTAGCTTAAACTAGGCAGTCTTTTTGGTTTTACATTACAGTTCCTTCTGGAAGTTCTTCTTTTAATGCTTGATCATCAACTACACCATATTCTACGAGCAAATCGTAAATATCTGTGCCTTTTAATTTCTTTAAAGCCGCTTTGATGGCGAATTTTTCTAAAAGATTCATATCCATATCGGTAATGGGTTTACCATCGCGCAATTTTGAAGTGGAATCCAAAAGAGCTCGAACATCGTAAACACTGCCCCAAACTTCAGGAACTCCACGATCGACATCACAAAGAGTATAGACGGCTTCCATACCCGTCCGCATAGAGTATTCAGTGGTGAAGATGGTGTCTCTTGGTGTTTCGGCAAATTGACCGATAAAAGCAAAGTTCTTCGCACCATCTGGCACCACATAGGGACGATCATCGTTTTGGCGTGGCATAAAGAAGGCCGTAATGTAAGGCATCATGCAAGGTACCGTGTTGGCACTCTTTTCAGCCATTTCTTCGATTTGATCTTCTGGTACTCCAAGGTGATAGAGCCATTCCATGCAAATTTCTTTTCCGGTGCATTCGCGCATCGGTTTTTTCACGTAGTTACCCGGAACATCCGTGAAAAGGCCATAAATCCAACCAACCAATTGATCCTTGGGTTGATCTCTAAATTGAGGTTGGCGGTTAAACGTCCAAGATAAAAGCCAATTGGAATCTTTGACGGTAACAATACCTCCTGTGACTACCCGACCTGAGAAGGGATCCCGTTTGGTAATTTTTTCAATATAAGGAGGGATTTTATCGTCCAATGTGGTTACAGTAGCTGATTCCCAGTTGGTCAGTTCTGGAGTTGAGCAAAATTTTTCTGGATGACCAAAAGAGGGATCTTGGGCGGCAATGTTTTTCCACATGTCCCATACCCCACCAGGTTTTAATTCGGTATTGAATTTTGGTGCTTCATTTTGGGAGCCAAAACTCGAGTTTTCGACACAGCTTCCGTTGGTAATGAAGACCAAATCGTTTTCGGTTAAATTGATTTGTTCTTGCTTGCCATCTCTTGAAACCAAAAGACCCGTAACGACTTTGTGATTGGGTTCAATTTCAAATTGAATGTCTTCTACTTTTACACCGTATTCAAAATCCACATCGTGATCTTTTAAGTAGTTGATCATCGGCAAAATCATGGATTCATATTGATTGTATTTGGTAAAGCGTAACGCGCGAAAATCAGGCAATCCTCCAACATGGTGGACAAAGCGTTGTAAATAACGCTTCATTTCAAGAGCGGAATGCCAATTTTCAAACGCAAACATCGTACGCCAATACATCCAGAAATTGGAATTGAGTACTTCATCATCAAAGTAATCGGTAATAGGCTTATTTTCCAATTCCTTTTCAGGCGTCATAAAAAGCTTTAAGATTTGCATCTGCGCCTTGTCGGATAAGCCAAATTTGCCATCCGTATGCGCATCTTGTCCCCGATTTTCCGTGGCACGACATAAAGAATAGTTTGGATCACGTTTATTGAGTTGGTAGTAGTAATCCAAAACGGAGAGATTTGGATCTTCGATGGAAGGGATGTCGCGGAAGAGATCCCACATGACCTCGAAATGGTTATCCATTTCACGGCCCCCACGCATAGTGTAACCGAGGTTGGCGTAATCGTAGCCATCACAGGCTCCCCCAGGTAAAGCATCTTTTTCCAAAATATGGATTTTTTTGCCTTCCATTTGGGCATCCCGTACTAAAAAGCAAGCCGCACTCAATCCAGCGAGACCAGAGCCAATAATATAGGCCGATTTGTTTTCAATTCCTTCGGGCTTCATAGGATGAGCAAAGGACTCGTAATTTCCACTAGAGTAGTACATCTGTTTACTTCCCCCTTTATGTAGTCTTATCCTAAAAGGTTCTATTTTTAATTTCCCCTAAAATGCACGAAATCTTTACATGTGTAAAAATACTTTAGGGCAATAGAGAAAGAAACGAAAAATAAAAATCCCAAACCTGGGATTTTTAGAAGAAAAACGAACTTTCTAGTTTTGGGGAATAAGGCTTAGAGCGACCTGATTGGAATGAGTGGCTTGAACATACACCTGAACGATTTGTCCAATGCGTACATATTCCCAAGGATTGGAGACAAAATGATTGGCCAGTTGAGAAATATGAATTACTCCTTCTTCAGCTAAGCCAATGTCAACAAACGCCCCAAAACTTGTGACGTTTCGCACCACTCCTTCTAGTTTCATTCCACGCCGTAAATCTTTCATACTTTGGAGAGTGGTACGCAATAAATAACTGGGTTGGCTTTCACGTGGATCAAAGTTTGGATTGGTTAGAGCCTGAAGAATATGTTCGATCGTATATACATCACTTTCTAGCTTATGAGCTAAAATTTGAGGATTTAAGGCTTTGAGTTGTTTTAATGCCGTTGGCTGATTGAAAGAATCAAGAGTTAAATTGGCCATCTTTAAAACCTTCAAGGCTAAATCATAACTTTCCGGATGAATCGAGGTGTTATCTAAAGGATTGGTCCCGTCTACAATGCATAAAAATCCGATTGCTTGTTGATAGGTTTTTAAAGAAAGAATCTGTTTTAACTGTTCACGATTGGAAAATTTTGCCTGTTGACGCGCTTGGATAATTTGGATTACATCCTTTTCATTAAGACCCGATACATGTTTTAAAAGAGCAAAAGAAGCGGTGTTCACGTCAACTCTTATACGATTGACCACTTTTTCACTAATAAAATCTAGACGATCTTGAAGAGCTTGGGCGGGTAAATCGTGTTGATGTTCTCCGATACCAAGGGTTTTAGGATCCATTTTGATCAATTCAGATAACGGATCTTGGACCCGACGCCCTAAAGAAATAGCTGGAAGAAAGGCCGAGGAAAGATTGGGAAATTCTTGTTTGGCTTGGTCACTGTTGGCGTAATAGGAGGTTCCAATTTTTGAGGCAATGGTATAGGAAAGACGGGGAAAATCTTCGAGAAGTTCCATCCAAAAGCCTGTTGACTCCACATACCCCGCCCCATTGCCTAAAACGATTAAAGAGGGTTCCCAACACAATAAAAAATCGCGAATTCGTCCTAAAGCTTTACGCTTCGCATTTTGCAGGGATAAATTGGAGCGTTCATGGGCACAAAAAGGATAAACAACCAAGGTATCAAGGACATCTCCATTTGGCCCCAACACAACGAGTTTGCACCCTTTACGATATCCAGGATCCCAAGCTAAAACCACTTGATCCTTAATCGGTTTGACCATTAGGACATCTTCATAATTAATCGCAAACGTGGTTAAAGCATTTTCATAAGCTTGGTCTTGTAGGGCACTAAAAAGCTCTTGTTTAATACGAGGCAATAAAAATTCCACCAAAGCCTTATGAATCATCGCTTTTAAATAGCCCTTAATAGGGGAGTGGGGTGGAATAAGCGAGTTCGCCAATTTGTCTTCAAGAGGTGCCTTCTTAATAGAAATAGAAAGTTCCATGTCTCCTTCTTGTTCTTGACGTAAAAGAGTCAATATACGATGGGTAGACAGTTTGGATAGGGGATCGCGTCGCACGGAAGACTTTGTGTTTTGAGCCGTTGGAGTAGCGATCAAAAAACCATTTTTTTCCACTTGAGCATAGACCCAATCGTGCCATTGCAAATTTTCACTTAAGCGTCTTGCCAAGGTATCTCGTAGATAGTCAAGGTAAGGCGCGAAAGATTGCGGATGAGCTAAGCCTTCAGCACTTAACAGTTGATTGGTAATATCTTGGTAAATGGCCTGAGTTTGAAGGTCTTCATTCGTTTGAAGGGACTGGTACGGAGCCGTTAATTCTTGTAAAGAAGTTAATGTGGATGCATTCACAACCGAATCCCGCAGAGTATCCTGCAGCAGGTTTTTATCGGTGAGCATTTGCAAAAGTTCAGTTTTCTTCTTTTGCAAGGAAGTTTGACTCTGGAAATCCTGCTTTATTTTTCGCAGTTGCTCTTCATCAAGATTGCCCGTTAGGTGTTTGCGATAATGGGCAATAAAAGGAATGGTGGCTCCTTGATCAAATAAATCAAGGACAGCTTGGATTTGCCACTCTCGCAAATTGAGCCGTTTGGCAATGGATTCAATTATAGTCATGAAATTAGTTTAGGCATCCGAGCGAATCAACGCAAATCGAACGGAGTTTCTTATAAAAAAAGCTTTCAGAGATTCCAAAATGAAAGATGAAACGAAAAAATATCCCTTTCATTTTTAAAGGTAACAAAATCTTTGAGATAGTTTTAACTAACTTTATCGAATTCAAATTTTGACACGGTTCTTTTACTGCTTTATAATGAGCGCAATGATGTTGAAAAGGATAAGACCTTGACGATTTGGATGAAGAAAGAAGGGCGGAAGATGCAAGCCCTTTGAAGAATCCCAAGGCCACTCCCTTGGAGTCGCCCCAGAAATGGTGTGCCGTCGTGCTGCGTTAAGGCATTTGAGAGCATTTGGCCTTTTGGCCCAATGAATTAAGGTGGTACCGCGCACGGCAGGCGTCCTTATGGATTCTGCCGTTTTTTTTGTCCTCATTTTCAACGAATACTCAAATCATAAAAATCAGAAAGGATACATTAAATTATGGAATTGATCAATGTATTGGAAGACGAACATCTTTCCACGTTGAACCATTCGGCCGCTCATTTAATGGCTCAAGCGGTTAAACATTTATATCCCCAAGCTAAATTTTGGGTTGGTCCGGTAATTGCCGATGGCTTTTATTACGATATGGATCTAGGGGATGTGAATTTAACGGATGCCGATTTGGAAAAAATTGAAAAAGAAATGAAGAAAATTGCTAAAGATGGCAAACGAATCGTGCGACGTGAAGTTTCGAAAGCGGAAGCACAAGAGATGTTTCAAGATGATCCCTATAAAGAAGACTTAATTGCCGGTTTAGAAGATGGAAACATCACGGTATATTCCCAAGGGGATTTTACAGATCTTTGTCGGGGACCCCATGTGGAATCGGTAAAACAACTTAAAAACGTAAAACTTTTAAAACACTCGGGGGCCTATTGGAAAGGCGATAAAAACAATAAGATGTTGCAACGCGTTTATGGCATCGCCTTTGACACCAAAGAGGAATTGGATTCCCACTTAGCTGCTTTAGAAGAAGCTAAAAAGCGTGACCATAAAAAACTCGGAAAAGAAATGAATCTCTTTACGATTTCCGAATATGCTCCTGGAATGCCAATTTTTCTCCCCAATGGAATGATCTTACGCAATTTGTTGGAACGGTATTGGTACGATGAACATACGAAACATGGATATGAATTCATCAAAACCCCAATTATCATGTCGCGTGAATTGTGGGAACGCTCTGGTCACTGGGATCACTATAAAAACAATATGTATACCACAAAAGTGGATGATCGTGACTTTGCCATTAAACCTATGAACTGCCCTGGGGCTTTATTGGTGTATAACAACGATTTACATTCCTATAAAGACTTGCCTTTACGAGTCGGGGAATTAGGTCAAGTGCATCGTCATGAAGCCTCTGGTGCCTTAAATGGCCTTTTCCGTGTGCGCACGTTTACGCAAGATGATGCTCATATCTTTATTACTCCCGATCAAATTGAAGAGGAAGTAAAAAACGTATTGGGCTTAATTGATGAAATGTATGGTGTCTTTGGATTACCTTATACAATCGAATTGTCCACACGGCCCGAAAAGGATTATATCGGTAC
>CAYMGC010000059.1:0-10207 GCA_964389885.1 uncultured Erysipelotrichaceae bacterium
GGGCCGGATATAGATCTGGCCTTTTTGTATGAAAGGGATTGAGGAAATTTTAGAATCTCTCTTTTCTTCAATATTCCTAACATCTCCTCTTTCCTGTATTTGTGTCTCTTTCTTTGACGTGATAGATTTAAAAATAAGTGTAGAAAAGGAGACTTTCTGATGCTCGATTTGAAATTTGTCCGCGAGAATCCGGACCTAGTCAAAGAAAATATGGTCAAGAAGTTTCAAAACCACAAGCTTCATTTAGTCGATGAAGTTATCTGTGATGATGCCGCTTTACGCCGCACTCAGCAGCAAGCGGACGAACTTCGGGCCAAACGCAAAGCCACCTCTAAAAAAATTGGCATGTTAATGGGTCAAGGTAAAAAAGAGGAAGCCGAAGAAGCTAAAAAAGAAACAGCCGATCTTGGTGACCAAATTGCTGAACTGGCTCAAAAAGAAACTGAATTGCGTGAATCTGTCATGAAAGCCATGATGCAAATTCCAAATATGATTGATCCAAGTGTTCCAATTGGAAAAGACGACAGTGAAAATGTCGAACTTGAACGCTTTGGTGAACCTGTGGTTCCTGATTTTGAAATTCCTTACCACACTGAAATTATGGAATCTCTTAACGGTATTGATTTGGATGCTGCTCGCCGCGTGGCAGGAAATGGATTTTACTACCTCGTGGGGGATGTAGCTCGTTTACATTCTGCGGTTCTTTCTTATGCGCGTGACTTTATGATTGATCGTGGTTTTACCTATGTGATTCCTCCTTATATGATCCGCTCAAATGTGGTTAATGGAGTTATGTCTTTCGCCGAAATGGAAGGCATGATGTATAAAATTGAAGGGGAAGATTTATATTTAATTGGTACTTCGGAACACTCTATGATTGGCCGCTTTATTGACCAAATCTTAGATGAAAAAGAATTACCATACACTCTAACCTCTTATTCGCCATGCTTCCGTAAAGAAAAAGGAGCGCATGGTATTGAAGAACGTGGAGTGTATCGAATTCATCAATTTGAAAAACAAGAAATGATCGTAGTGTGCAAACCCGAAGAATCGGCTGATTGGTTTAAAAAGCTTTATACCAATACGGTAGATTTCTTTAGAACCCTTGATATTCCAGTTCGTACCTTAGAATGTTGTTCTGGTGATTTAGCCGATTTAAAATCTAAATCTGTAGACGTTGAAGCTTGGTCGCCTCGACAACAAAAATACTTTGAAGTGGGTTCTTGCTCCAATTTAACCGATGCGCAAGCACGTCGTTTAAAAATTCGCGTCAAAGATGATAAAGGTCGTAAATACTTTGCTCATACGCTCAATAATACTTGTGTGGCTCCTCCCCGTATGTTGATCGCTTTTTTGGAAAATAATATGCAAGAAGATGGAAGTATTAAAATTCCTGAAGCTCTCGTTCCATATATGGGTGGAAAAACTGTAATTGAACCAGCCAATAAAAAAGCTTAATCAAAAAAACCCCATTTTTTGAAAAAAATGGGGTTTTAATTTTATATTAGAGTTATTAATTTCCAGTTCCGGGTTCGGGATGGGGAGTAGGAGTATTGAGATCAATGGCTGAACGATTGTCATTGGATTGAGTTGAAGCCGTAACATCGTGATACCCTGTTCCACCTGTTTTTGGAACATCATCGGTAGAAATGTAAGTCATGGATAAAACAAGTTGACCATCCGCATTGCGCGAAAGAGTTCCGGATACTTGAGCGTTACAACCTCCAAAGGGGATGGTAAATCCTTCTAAGACAATGTATTCATTCAACTCTTCATTCCACAAAACTTGTACTTCTTTTCCAGATCCATTGGTCACTAAAGCTTCAGGCAATACTCCATCAACCGTAATTGGAGTTTTATTGGCAATGAGTTCCCTTTGATCTTCATACACTTGATCTACACTCATCGAAGTATCTTGGACTGTACTAGACGGATCCTCTTCTTCATTTGAAGCAGGAGGAGTAATTTGTTCCGGAGTGGCCGCGGGAGTCTCTACACTAGGCGTTTCGGTAGGCGCTGGAGTTTCAACTGGAGTTGGCGTTTCCTCGGGAGAAACAGTAGGTTCAGGATCTTGAACAGGGGTTTCAGGAATTGTTGGTTCAGGATCCACCGAAGGAGTCGTAACCACTGGATCACTTACACTAGAAGGCTCAGAAGGGGCGGTTGGAGCCGTTGGAGTAGTATTTTGAGTTGGGGCTTGATAAGTTGGAGTGGTTTGGTTAGTTTGACCTTGAGTTCCTTGAGAACCTCGATTGGCTTGAGTACTACTTTGAGTAGAAGACTTCGAAGTTGTACTTTGAGACGATTGCGAAGTGCTCTGTGTTTCATTTTTGGCCACTGCACTTGAGGTATTAAGAGGAATGGTGATGGTATTGGATGTGACATTGTCCTGGGTTACTTTCATTGTGTATTGTCCCGGTTCAGTCGCTTTAAATTTGATTACACCATTTTCTACCCAAGATTCGCCTCCAGAAATTTCAATGGAATTGGGATCAATGGAAATGACAGGTTCGGTTTTGACATCGATGACAATTGCCTTTCCCGTCACCATGCTTTGATTTGGCACTACAGATAGCTCAATTGCATTTGCTTTTGAGCACCCGGCCAGCAAGACGCCTCCTAAAAGTAGGAGTGAAAGTTTCTTAAATTTCATCCGTTTTCGGGCTGCTCTTGACCTTTGTCATGAGAAAATGCCCGAACCTCCTTTCTTTTGGTGCTTGATACTGTGAAATAAAATGCCTTAAAACACAATAATATGAGAAGAAATTCGCGCTCCATTAAGAAAAGCTTAGAATTTTTTCTTTTATTAATTGTGTATTTATCGTATGTTTTTTTATTTCGTTTGGCAATTCGATCCCACACGAAATAAAAAGGATAAGGGAACGTTAAGGATTTGTCTAGATTTTCTTTTTTCTTAAGAATTAGGGAAAATTTTTTTTGTAATAAGGATTGACTTTTCTTCTTCTTTTTATATAATGAAAAAGCTACTACAATAGCAACCTGCTAAATGTGTCAGGTCGGGAACGAAGCAGCACCGTGCTGGCTCTGTTATGTGTGGTAGCTTTTTTTGTCCCCAAATTGCGAAAACAGATGACGACAGTTGTTTGGATTCGCAATTTTTTTCTATCCTCATTTTGTAAGCAAAAATATGCCTAAAATAGAAGAAAGTGTGGACCTAAGAAAGAAGAAGAGTCATGTTGAAATCGGATGAAGCCTTTATGAAAAGAGCTATTGGCCTAGCCAAGAAAGCGCAAGACCAAGATGAAGTTCCAGTAGGAGCCATCGTAGTTCATAATAACCATATTATTGGTCGTGGTTACAATCGTCGCCAAGCCAAGCAAAATGCCTTGGAGCATGCGGAATTAATGGCCATTGCTCAAGCTTGTCGCAAGTTGCGTTCTTGGCGTTTAGAGAATTGTACCTTGTATGTCACCCTAGAGCCATGCCCGATGTGTGCGGGAGCCATTATTCAATCGCGTATAGCTCATGTTGTCTTTGGAGCGTATGATCCTAAAGGAGGAGCAGTAGCCCAAACACCAAACGTACTCGACTTGCCTAAATGGAATCACCATCCGACTTGGCAAGGCGGAATTTTAGAAGAGGAGTGTTCCACTCTTTTAAAGTCTTTTTTTCAAGAAAAACGTTTGCGCAAAAAACAACAAAAAGCTACAGCCGTTTAAACTATTAGTTTAACAAGAAGGGAGCGAATTGGAATGGCCTATCAAGCCTTATATCGTAAGTATCGTCCCACTTGCTTTAATGAAGTCGTCGGGCAACGTCATATTGTCCAAACCCTACGCAATGCTATCGAAAAAAATCGGATTGCTCATGCGTATCTGTTTTGTGGACCAAGAGGAACGGGAAAAACCTCAATTGCCAAAATCTTTGCGCGAACCCTTAACTGTACTCATAAAAATCCCCCTTGTATGGAGTGCGAAAACTGTAAACTCTCTTTAAGTGGAAGCCATCCCGATATTTTAGAATTGGATGCAGCTTCAAACAATGGGGTAGATGAAGTTCGAGCTCTCATCGATCGAGTCGGGTACGCTCCCTTGCATGGACGCTATAAAGTGTACATCATCGATGAAGTACATATGATGACCACAGGAGCATTTAATGCTTTACTTAAAACGATTGAAGAGCCACCTGCGCATGTAGTGTTTATCTTTGCTACCACAGAACCTCATAAAGTTTTACCAACCATTTTATCCCGCTGTCAACGCTATGATTTTTCAAAGGTGAGTGCTACTGATATTGAAGGGCGTTTAGCGTTCATTTGTAAACAAGAAGGTATTCAAGTGGATGAAGAAGCCTTATCTCTTATTGCGGATTTAGCCGATGGAGGAATGCGTGATGCCTTGTCTATCCTCGATCAATGCATTGCCTATGAACAAGAACATCTTACTGTTCAAGCTGTACGCGAAATTTATGGTGTAGTTCAACCAGAGGAACTAGCTGAGCTTTCTAGCTATTTAGTGCCGGATCAAGTGGAAAAAGCGATGGTATTCCTTGAGGAAATTGAAAAAAAAGGAATGGATTTAAAGCGACTGATTGCCGATTTAATTTCTTTTTATAAAGATTCTTTATTACTTGATATGGCTAAACAAACCACTCTATTATCGGAAAAACGCAAGACGCTTTTACAAACTTCATTTTTGATTCATTCTTCTTCTAAACGAGTAAGTCTTCTCAATGATTTGATGGGGCTTTATAACAAATTAGCCTTTTCTTCTAATATCATGGATTACTTAGAAACTATTTTGTTAAAAGCTGCGTTATATCAACCCCCTGTTTTACCCACTTTATCCTCTACCACCGCTCCTTCTTCCAATCGTTCACTGTCTTCTTCGCGTCCTGTCCTATCGAGTGAATCCACTCTAGAGCCTTCTTCTTTAAAAAAGAGTCCTTCTTTAGAAGAAAAAAATTTAAAAAAATCAACCCCTTTGTCAAAATCTCCTGATTTAGCCTCTATTTTTTGGCAAAAAAATGTTTCACGTGAAACAGCTTCGAAAAATCACAAGTCGAATGCCCTAATGGACGAAAATTTTTTATTAAGTTTATTAGTTGGCGCCAATAAAGAAGAAAAAGAGCGGGATCAAGTTTTAATCAAAGAAAACAGTCGCTATTTACATACACTGGATTATGCAAAGTTTGCGACTACTTTACAAGAAGGAACCATTATTGCAAGTGGTCCTACCTATTTACTTTTTGCTGTTCGCGATGAAGTCAATCGTGATTTCATGAATGGACAGCAGGAAAGTCTTGGATACGAAAATTATTTTGAAATGCTTTTAGAAAAACCTAAAAAGCTTTTTGTAATTACCTTAAAAGAGGCAAAGCAACTCATTAATGCGTTTAGAAAACGCAAGGAAGAAGACACTTTACCTCCCGCCGCCCAAATTGAGTTGAAGCTCTCTACTCCGTCTTTGGATTTAACAGATCAGCTCAAGGAGCGGTTTCACAATCAAATTGTAGTGCGTAATGATTAATTTTTAAGGAGAGAGTTATGTATCCGAATAGTTTTGAAAACTTAATGCTTGAATTACACAATTTGCCAGGAGTAGGGATGAAAAGTGCCGAACGCATGGCTTTTGCTATTTTAAATTGGCCTAAAGCCCAACAAGAGCAGTTGGCTCAAGCCATTCGACAAGTGAGTCAATTGCATGCTTGTAAAATTTGTGGCAATTTATGCGAAGGGGATATTTGCTCCATTTGTGCGGATTCTACCCGCGATCAAACGCAAATTTGTGTCGTTCAATCGGAAAAAGATTTGTATGCGATTGAAAATTTACAAGAATACCATGGCCTATATCATGTCTTGCATGGGGCGATTAATATCCAAAAAGGAATTTTGCCTGATCACTTAAATATTGAGGAACTCGAAAAACGTATGACTCCCCAAATCAAGGAAGTGATTTTAGCTTTGGATTCCAATGCAGAAGGAGAAACCACGGCACGATATATTGCCTTAAGACTAGAAGGTAAAGCTCTAATTACGAAATTGGCTTCTGGTTTACCTTTTGGTGGAAAGTTAGATTATGCCGATGCTCGCACTTTATCTAAAGCTTTTGCTGGACGTCAAAAAGAAAACGGTCAAGGATAAAAAAAGGAATTAGAATCTTCTACTCAAAGTAGAAAGTTCTAATTCTTTTTTCTTATTTTTGAGCTTGATCGGCGAGAGCTCGAGCTAACTTTGTAGTCCCATTTTTTTCCCAGCGTAAGCCAAGTGGTTTTAAAATTTCATTGAATTGACGAATTCCATCATGTTCTTGGCGATATTCATACTCGATTTCGTAATCATCGCTATGAGCAAAGATAGTGTGATCGATGCTGATTTCTGCCTCTGGCTGATTACAAATGGAACGAGTGGTTTCAAATTGAACTAAAGGTTGTAATTCCTCTAGAGTAGCCACTCCTTGTAAATGTGTATTCACCACTCCAATCAACCTCTTTAAAATTTTCCATTTTAGGTTTAAATAAAGAGTCGATTGGTCTTCACATCAGAGCGCAACTTCTGATGCAGTCTTACTTTTTGAGCAGACCTCTTATGCTTTCACATAAGTGTAGACTATATCTTCACCTGTTAAAAACAGGGCAACATTTTTCTTCCGCCCTAAGCTTGCGGTTTTACTCTCCCTCAAGGAGATAGTCGTTGAAGGTTTTCCCTATCCTTTTGGACGTAGGACTTTCCCTGCTAAACACCCATTGTTATAACCCTTAGCGCTGCTACATCTTGAAACGTAGATCAGTTTTTTTTCAGCTTAGGTCATCTCACATTTTTTTCTGGTTTCCCACCTCGTCTTAGACGCAGCTTGCCGTTTCCAGCGACTGTTTCGGTTGTGAGCTTTAGGGATTCAAAGCATTTAACGTTGAGTTTGCACCGTTTACACGATACAAAGGGCAATATGGTTAATATAAAAATTTTGTTACCCATTCTTTTTCGTCATCATTAAGATCATTTAAAGTCTTACCTTGCACTTCACGCTCATACTCATATTTAGTGGTAGCGTTTAAAGGCTTTTTAATGGTTAAAATAGTTTGACCATTTGGCAATTGGCGGAGCCGCAAGGCATAGAGCTTTTGACGCAAAGCTTTATCTTTGGTGTCATAGTACGTATTGATTTGAGTGCGGGTTTCTTGTAAAGGCAAAGTAGCCAAAAGAGTATTGGCTTGCTCTGAAGTAATGAGAAGTTTGAGTTCTTGTTCTTGATCTTGCATAGAGCATTCCTTCTTTCTGCTCAAACCTTAACAAAAATTTGTAGAGTTGTTCTTTTCAAAACGCAAAAACGTTTAGAACCATTCAAGATATTCGGTACAATTTTAAAGACATCAAATTAATAAAAGAAAGAAGGACCAGTATGCGTTTTACCATTTATTGTCGAGATGATTCCTTTTCGCATGACTTAGCCACCCGTTTAAGTCATACCCTGATTGAAGAATATGGGGAAGAACGAGATGATGAGCATCCTGAATTGGTAGTTTGTATTGGCGGGGATGGAACCATTTTGCGGGCCATTCATCATTATCGACCCCTATTATCCTCTTTACTTTTTTGTGCTATTCATACAGGAACTTTAGGTTTTTTTACCGATTATACTAAAGAAGAAATTGAGGAATTTTTACACGATGTCCATACCCGTAAACCCCGTATTGAATCGTATCCTTTAATAGAAGCCATTTTAGAAACTGGTCAAGTGTATTGGGCTTTAAATGAAATTCGCATTGGTTCATTTACTTCGACTGTTCATTATGACATTTTTGTGGATGGAGAATATTTTGAAACGGTCAGTAGCTGTGGAATTTGTGTATCCACGCAAGCTGGATCAACTGGAGCCAATCGGGCCTTAAATGGAGCGGTAGTAGAGAGTGGATTAAATATTTTAGAACTGACTCAAATTATGCCTGTTTCTCATATTAACCAACATTCTTTGATCTCTCCATGTATTTTTAATAAAGAACGCGAACTTCTCTTCTCAGGACCGAGCTTGCATCATTCGGTTTTATGTTACGATCATTTGGAAACGAATCATTTAAAGAACTGCAGTTGGGTCAAAGTAAGGCTATCCAACCAAGTGGTTCGTTTTGCTCGGTTTCGTCCTTATTCCTATTTAAAAAGGCTGAAAAATCTTTTTTAGTGATTTTTCAGCTTTTTGCATTGGAAGAAATTTTATTTTGAGAAGACACCTCTTCTTTTTCGCTTGATGCTTCGGAAGTTGTAAGACCAAGTTGTATTAATTTTTCGAGTTGATCAAACTGAACCAAAGGAGATTTAGAAGTTTTATTCTCTTCGGTTTTGGAAAGAGATGACTGAAAATCGTTTAAATCTTTGTCCTTTGGTTGATTCTCTTGCTTATCATCTATAAAAAGTGGCTTATTGGTTGAGCTTTGAATTTCATAAGGATTTAAAGAAGAAGGTTGGGTTTCTTCTTTGAAAAAATCAACCAATTGGGTTTGATTGGCTTTTTGATGATTATCTAAAGGTTTTATCTCTTGAGAGAGATCCTGTTGGGAAGTGGGTTTAGATAAACTTCGATCTTTTGTCTCCTTTTTTTCTTTTGGAATAAGAACTTCTAATTGAGCAAAAAGAGCCTTCTCCTTATCGGAAAGCACAAAGAGATCTTTTTTTGGAATCTTTTCTAAGTTTTTCTTTTGAGTATTTTTTTGCCCCTTATGTTTTTCTTTTTCCTGTTTGGCCTGCTCTAGACGATTGGATAAGGCTTGTTTAGGCTTTTCAATGGCTAAAACAGCAATGGATTTTCCATCTTCTTCAAAAGTAAATAAATCAATAATAGCTTGCAATAACAAGCGAGGATGTAAACGAAACCCTTTAGTATTAACAGGAGAAAGATTCAAAATAATACCAAATAAAATAAAGTATGAAAGGGTTGAAGAACCTCCATAGGAGATTAAAGGCAAAGTAATCCCTGTAATGGGAATTAACCCGATGATCATCCCAAGATTTTGAATTTGTTGGTAAAGAAGCATGGCAATAGTTCCAATAATAATTAGCCGATTAGTAGTATTTTTGGAATTATAAGCCATTTTACATAAATACAAATCCAGGCATAAACAAACAATTAAAATATAAGAGGTCCCAATTAATCCAAAACATTGTCCGAAAGCAGCGAAAATAAAGTCGGTATGGGCTTCGGGAATGGAAATAATACTAGCCTGTAAGCCATGTCCGCTTAAACCCGCTGAACCTAAAGACAATAAGGCGGTGTAGAGCTGATTGGAGGCACTTAGAATATTTTGATCTGGATACAACCACGCATCAATGCGACGCAATTGATAGGCTGAAATTACGGAAGTTAAAAAGTCATGGTAAAAGAAATACAAAATAAAAAAGCCTCCCACCACAATGGAGATAAGGGCTAGGGCCATCCAAATATAGGTGGTCCGAATTCCGGAGCAACAAATTAGGACCATTAAAGTAAAGGCGATAATGATAAATACGCCAGTATCCGGTTCTAATAAAATTAAAATCATCGGTGGTAAAGCCCACTTGATAATTTCTCCAAATAGCTTCATCTCTTCTAGGACAGTGGGATTTGGATATTTTTTTTGCCAATCAGATACGATAAGACTGGTTTTTAAAATCAGAATGACTTTCATAAATTCACTGGCTTGAAAGGATCCAATACCAGGAATTTGAATCCAAGAATAGGCTCCATTGATATCATTAGCCATGGGCAATGAAAAACCAGTAAAGTGTTCTAAATATTTAGATGCTAATAAATAAACCAAAATGACCATTAAATATTGATAGACTTTAGGAATTAAACTATAAAAAAATTTATTGGGTTTTTTGGACATGAGCCATAAAGTTAAAAATCCAGCCCCATACCACAAGATTTGGCGACGTAAATAATATTCTCCACTCCCCATACGAATTAAATTAAAAGCATTGTAGAGGGCAAAGCAACTCGTGCCAAAAAGAACGATCAAAATGAATAAAAAACCAAAATCGCACCGAAGCGTCTTTTTTCCAATTTGAATCGTTTGCTTCATAAAATCCCCCTTTCTTTTTGTTAAGTTGATCTAAATTTAAGGAAGAAAGAAAGTCAACTAACTCATAGAGCTAAGATAAGAAAAACAGCTTTTTCTTTATACTTTTTGAAATAGCTAAACTTTTTACTTCTTATCCTAAAAATCCAATTGGTTAAAGTCCCAGTAAACTCCCTTCCACTTTCGCTTAAAGAGGAGG
>CAYMGC010000060.1:0-2247 GCA_964389885.1 uncultured Erysipelotrichaceae bacterium
TTTTAGGATTGTTTAGTAATTATTAAAATAAACCGATATATTATAACTTAATCAATATTATAAGATTACTTTTAAGGTAAATATGTGTTTAGTCCAAAGAGGCCTATAATAGGGACTAGAACAAATATGTAACAAATAGTAGAAAGCTATTCCCATTACTCTTTGTTACAATTTTCTTGATCAAAAAGTAAAAAAAGATAGAAAGGATTTTCATGAAATTCGATAAAGTTTTAGAAGGACGGCGTTCCATTCGTCGCTGGACGGATAAACCCATCGAGCATGATGAACTCAAAAAGATTTTAAAAGCGAGTCAATTGGCCCCAAGTTGGAAAAATTCTCAGTCCCCCCGTTTTTATGTAGTGACTCAAGATACTTTATTGGCTCAATTAAAAGAAAACGGTTTACCCTCTTTTAATCAAAAAAATTGTGAGAAGGCTCCGTGTTTAATCGTAGCTTGTTTTGAACGAGGAAAAAGTGGACGGGGAGCCGATGGGACCTTCGCCAATGAATGCGAGGAAGGCTGGTCTTATTTCGATTTAGGCTTGGCCGTAGAAAATATATGCTTAGAAGCTTATCAACTTGGCCTAGGAACTTTAATTATGGGTATTCGCAACGCAGATGCTATTCGTACCATGCTTCAAATTCCTGAGTCTCAAGAAATATGTGCTGTTATTGCGCTAGGAACGCCAGATATTGAACCTCAAAAACCGAAACGTTTAAAACTAAAAGAGACTACTGTTTTCTTTGAATAATCATGGTTAAGGGGCTGTTAAATAATTGACAGTCCAACATAAAGAAAAGGAGCTGTTAAATTATTCTCGATTTTCAATCGAGAATAATTTACAGCTCTTTTTCATATTTTCTTTTAGTTTCGAGCTAGGTGAGAAAACTTAATTAAAAAAAGCTAGCGATCAAAAAGACCTCTAGCTTTTAAAATGAGTTTTTGGAGTAGAGATGCTACTTAGTTGATAAGGAAGTATTGGACGAAGAATTACTAGAAGAATCACTATCGGAAGAACTATCTGGTTTTGAAGAAGTCGTTGTAGATGAGGTTGTAGTATCAGACGGTTTAGGTTCTTCTACTTTGGCTGGACGTCCATCCGCTTCTAAAGCAGGAGGATTGCTATTGAAATGTTGAGAAGAAATTCGTCCATAAAAGGAAGGAGCCATCGATCCATCTGGTCGTAAAGTAGCATCCACTGGATAAAAGCCAATAGGATCTCCAGCACAATAGGTCCATCCATTTCCTACATAAATGCCTACATGAGAGACATAATTGGGATCACTTCCATAAGTGCCTCGCCAGAAAACCATATCTCCAGGTTGTTGCTGACCTGTTTCAACTGGATTACAATAATTCGCATAAATTCCAAGAGCATTGACGAAAAATGGTTGAACATTAATTAACCATCTTTGATTCATACACCACGTCATTAATCCGGAACAATCAAATCCTGTAGCGGGACCTTTACCAGCCCAAACATAGGGAGTTCCCTCATATTGAAGGGCTTCGCCCATAAAGTGATTGAGAGTAGGAGTAGCATATTGCTGATCAAAATATTCCCGACAAGGAATAGCTGCTCCTGTAACAGAATCAACAAACCACGTACTTTTTCCACGCCAAATTTGACGTTTTGCTTCCGTTTTACAATCGGGTTGACGTTCTTGTGCTTGTCCACTTTCGTTGAACCATAAGAAATCAGTTATTCCATTATTGTAATTGGCTGGAACCAATAAAAATTCATTCGTTACAGCATAACCGACTTCTGGTAAAAACCAATACAGTTTTTGATTGGTTTCATATCCTCCTGTATAAAGAGAGCCATCTTTTTCGAAGCATACTAAGCGCCCTTTTCCAACATTTGTTACCCCTTGATGGGTAGTATCCATTTTTCCCCCTTGATCAGGGTCAAAGTAGTAAAGCTTTCCATTAATTTTTTGAATATCTTGAAGTTTTACACCATTTTCGTTGTAGCAATACGATTCGTTGATATAAGGAACTTTCGGTAGTTCTAATTCTTTAAGATCAGAATGCGTTCCATACCAAGCAATCTCTTCATCACTCCAGCCATATGAGACCAAAGCTTGAATTTCTGAACCATCCGTGGTGAAATGATGACTTCCAGCTTCGGCATTGGGATTATAAGCACGATAGACTGGTTGAGCCTTATCCTTGGAAGAGTACCAACCGATTTCTTCATCAATCCAACCTAGACGAATAAGAGTCAAGCGTTCGTTAGAATCGAG